>DASPSM010000197.1:0-2468 GCA_035623955.1 Planctomycetaceae bacterium | reverse complement strand
GAGGAGCGCGAGCTCGTCGTCGACAACGAGCACGACAACGAGGCCGATTTCGAGCGGCTGTTGGAGATGTCGGCCGACTGGCCCGAGGACAATCTCGCCGCCGGCTCGCGCCCGTCGTCCAACCGCATCGAGGAAGAGAGCGAGCGCAAGCTCGACGCGATGTCCAACATGGAGGCCCGGCCTCCCTCGCTGCACGACTACCTGATCGAGCAGTTCCACTTCTTCGAGATGCCGCTGGCGGTCCGCGAGTTCGGCGAATACCTGATCCAGAATCTCGACAACAACGGCCGCCTGCAGGCGTCGCTGCCCGAGATCGTGCAGGTCTATTCGCTCGAGAAGAAAGTCACGCTCGAGGAAGCCCAGCAGGCGCTGGCGCTGATCCAGCGGCTCGACCCGCCCGGCGTCGGGGCCCGCGATTACAAGGAGTGCCTGCTCTTGCAGGTCACTCCCGACATGCCGCATCGCGACGTCGTCGTCACGCTGATCAGTTCGCACCTGGAGGACGTCAAGCAGAACCGGCTGCCGGTGATCGAGCGCAAGACCGGCTACTCGCTGGACGACATCAAGGAGGCGATCGAAGAGCTGCGCACGCTCAATCCGTGGCCGGGCCAGGGATTCGAGCCCCGGCAGGCCGAACGCGTCACGCCCGACCTCATCGTCGATCGCGACGAGCACGGCAAATACGCGGTGCAGCTCGTCGACGAATACACGCCGCCGCTAAGGATCAGCCGCTACTACCTCGAGCAGCTGCGCGGGAACCCCGATCCGAAGACGCGGGAATTCATCAAGCGGAAGATCGATTCGGCCCGTTGGCTCATCGAGTCGATCGAGCAGCGGAACAACACGCTTCGCCGCGTGGCCCAGGCGATCATCGACCACCAGACCGAGTACCTCGACCAGGGGCCGCAGTTCATCGTCCCGCTGAAGATGCAGCAGATTGCCGACGTCGTGGGCGTGCACGTGACGACCGTGTCGCGGGCCGTCGACGACAAGTGGATTCAAACGCCCCGCGAGCTCTGCCCGCTGAAGAGCTTTTTTGGCGGCGGGACGAAGACGGCCGACGGTGAGGACGTCGCCTGGGACATCATTCGCCTGGCGATGAAAGAGATCGTCGACAACGAAGACAAGTCCGATCCGCTCTCCGACGAGGCGCTAGTGGAGGAGCTGGCCAAGCGCGGCTACAACCTGGCCCGCCGAACGGTCACCAAGTATCGCAAGGCGGAGAACATTCCGTCCTCGCGCGAGCGCCGCCACTACTGATCGCCGCGGCTTTGCCCAAAAACGGGGACTGACCCCCTACCGGAAGGGCAAACCCGCTTTCCAGCCACAACGGGTCAGGGGTCTGTCCCCTTTTTTGGGCAAAGCCGATCGCCGCCCGCGCGCAATAAAAAAGCCGTCACGTAACGAGAGAAGCCCACGGACTGAAGTCCGTGGGCTTCTTTGTGCTAAGTCGGCGAGACGAGCGCCCGATCTCTTACGGGAAGGGCGTCCCGAACGTCCCCGGCGGCACCGTGGCCCATGTGTAGGTGAACGGCCCCGTGTTGTTGCCCCCGGTGCCGAGGAAAGTGATCGTCGAGCTGAAGTCGGAGACGACCGTCGCGAAGTGGTTGAAGGTGTTGACCGACGGCCCGGAGTCGGTGACGAAGGTCGACATGCCGGTGCCGGCCTGCTCGTAGGCCGTGACCGTGAACTCGTTGCCCGGCACCGGAGCGACGCCGAAGGCCTGGCTGACGGTGATCGTCTGATTCGTGTTGCTCGAGCTGGAAATGACGCGTTCCTCGCCGAGATCGGGCCCGCCCAGGAATTGAACGACCGCGCCCACGTAGTCGCCGTTGTTGATGATGATGCCGTTATTCTGCGCAAACGACGTCGTGGTCGGCGCCGGCGCTCCGGCGACCGTATCGGGTGTCGTCGCACTGGCGTCGTGAGCGTAAGTGCCCCAGATGCCGCCGAGGAAGAAGACTCCGCCGTCGATCGGCGTTCCGAATTGATTGAAGACGCCGGGCTCGCGTTGCGCGTTGCGGTAGCGATTCTGCTGGGACGTGAGGAACTGGTAGATGCCGCCGACGATGAAGGGATCGTCGTAGAGGCCTGGGATGGTCTTGTTCGGATCCGTCACCTGAGTCGCGCCGAAGGGCGGATACGAGGCGCCCAGGCGAGTGACGTCGATCGTGTTGCCGACGTTGCCCGTCAGGGTCAGCGCCAGGCGGGCCACCGGATCGGGCTGGAAGGCCGCGTTGATCGTCGGATTGCCCGGCGGGGTGTTGAATAGGGCGTTGACTGAGGGGGTCATCGTCGTGGTGAACGACTGGGTCACGAAGTCGATGTTCGCGTTGCCCGAGAAGTGGTTGTTGGTAATCGACGCGTTCATATAGCCGAACTGGCTGGTGCCCACCGCCAGGAAGATGCCGTCACCGTCGTCGGGCGTGGTGGCCAGGAGGCCGTTGCCGCTGATCTCGGTCTGGTTG
>DASPSM010000195.1:0-12130 GCA_035623955.1 Planctomycetaceae bacterium | reverse complement strand
ACGGTCATTTCCTTCACGACCTCTTTGATGAACAGGTCGAACTCGGGGGAATCGGGTTTGGCATCCGGGCCGAGCACCGAGGCGTTGAGAGAATCTCGCTCGGCGATAAAACGCACGCTCTCCCGCGCAATGACCGGATGGCTTTGGAGTTTCTGCGCCGTCTCAGCCGAGCCGGTGAAAGAGACCACGTCCTGACAAGTCAGATGCTCGAAGAGATCGCCGAGCGAGCCGGTCACGAGTTGGAGAGCCCCCTTCGGCAGCACGTTGGCCTCGATCATGATCCGCACGGCCGCTTCCGCGAGCCAGGCCGTCGCGCTCGCCGGTTTGACGATCGCGGGCATCCCGGCAAGAAACGTCGGCGCGAGCTTTTCCAGCATGCCCCAGACGGGAAAGTTAAACGCGTTGATATGCACGGCCACGCCTTGCAGCGACGTGAAGACGTGCAGGCCTTGAAATGTGCCCCCCTTCGAGAGGCCTTCGACATTGCCATCGATCAGCAGGCGGCTGTTGGGCAGCTCGCGGCGGCCCTTCGATTGATAAACGGCAAACGTGCCGATGCCGCCATCGACGTCGATCCAGGTATCTCCCTTCGTCGCGCCCGTGTCGTAGCTCAGTTCGTAGAGTTCCTGCTTCCGCGCGGTGAGTGCTTCTGCGAGGGCTTTGAGCAAACCGGCCCGCTGGTGGAACGTGAGGTCCCGCAGCGCGGGACCTCCCTGCTCACGCGCAAAACGAGCCATGCCCCCGAAATCGAGCCCTCGCGACGACGCGAGCGCGACCACGTCGCCAGACACAGCCGAACGCAGCTCGGCAAGCTCGCCCGACCCGGGCACCCAACGGTCTTCCGCGTAGTTCTTCAGAGTGATCGTCGTCATGGTTCGCCCTCCGTCAATTTCGGTTCACCCATTCTCCTCTGCCAACTCGCTACCAAACGGCATCAGGCGCGATTTTGGACACTTCTTGAAGTTCGGCAATCAGCGGCTGCATGTAGTTGGCGCTGGCCGGTTGCCGCATCGCGGGGACGACTGCGTTTTCTGGCACGACGAGAGCGCACGATTCGAGAAATGGCACGACCGCGTCGTTCCATTCGACGTAAATCTTCCTCAAATCCGGCACGATGCCGGCGTCGACGAGCAGTTTCTCGTCCGGCCCGGGCGCGAAGAGCTGCTGAAAGGGAACCCAGAGCTGGTCGAGCGCCGTTTGCATTCGGCGGCGACTTTCGTCCGTGCCGAGCCCGAGCCGCTGAACCCAGGCCCTCGTGTGGTAGAGGTGGTAGACCTCTTCCTGCTTGATCTTCACGGCGGCCTCCGCGATTGGTTGATACTTGCTCGAGGCCAGGGCCGGGACGTGGATCGATTCGTAGGCGTCGAAGAGATACTGCCGCAGCATGCTGAAGGCCCAGTCGGTGTGCGGCAGGGCCACAACGTCGACGTTGCGAAAGTCGCGAGCAGCTCGCTGATAGACGAGCTTGTCCGGATAGGTCTCGGGGTCTTTGCCTCGCAGGCTGGCCACGATGCGGTACCAGAGGATCCCGTGGCCGAGCTCGTCGAGCGACAGGTTCGCGAAGGCGATGTCTTCTTCGAGAATCGGGCCGTGACCAGTCCACTCGGAATTGCGGTGTCCGAGGATGAATTCGTCATCACCCAGGCCGAGAAGTTTGGCCTCGAGCGCCGCCCGCCGCCTGTCGTCAATCATCGTCAGTTTCTTCTGTCTCGTCCCGTGCTTCTCGCAGCAGGGCGCCCACGGGGAACGACTTGTGATCGCGAAACCATTTGTGTTGCTGCGGGGCAAAACTGCATTCCCCGCGCGCCGACTCGCTGGAAGTGATGGCCGCGGCGGGAAAGACCCAGCAGGCGTGCCAGTCTTCGCCGTTGAATTGTTCGACGGCGCGTGCCATCGCCTGCTCGGCGCTCGTGGCGACGACCGGAGTCGCCTCTTCGTAGGTGATCTTGCCGCTCGACCTGCGAAAGACGCAGTAGGTCTGCTCGGGAAGTTTGCCGGATGGCGAAGATGAAGGGCCCTCACCCTGCCCTCTCCCATCGGAATGGGAGAGGGTGCTCGCAGCCATCTCTTCACGGCTCTTCATCAGGACCACGTCGCGGGGCACGACCCACAAGCCGACTGCCGTCGGGCGCCGACCGTAGACCGCCCATGCGTTTTGCAACGCCATATCGGCGTCGACCGCGTGAACAGAGCCGCTGGCTCGCATCGGCCGACCAGGAGCCGGCCGCTCGAAGACCTGGTACACGGGCCATTGCGAATCGGTCATGCGTGCGCTTCGCTCAACTCTCGTTTTTTCTCTTGCTTTCTGTTGTACGCGAGCATCGCCTCGCGCACCCAGGTCCCGTCTTCGTGCGCTTTGATTCGAGCGCCGAGGCGAGCCTTGTTGCAGGGGCCGTCCCCGTTCACCACGCGCTTCAGTTCGTCGAAGTCGATGGCGCCGTGATGCCAGCGCCCGGTGGCTTCGTCGTATCGCAACTCGGGATCGGGAGGCTCCAGGCCCAACAGGCGCAGTTCGGGAACGATCTCGCGGATGAACTGCTCGCGCAACTCGTCGTTCGTCTTCGTCTTGACGCCCCAGCGTTTCAGCTTCTCGGTGTGCGGCGATTCCGCGTCGGGATAGCCGAACTGCATCAGCGTCGGCCACCACCAGCGATTAAGCGCCTCCTGCGCCATGGCGTGCTGTTCGGGCGTGCCGCGGGCCAGTC
Source organism: Planctomycetaceae bacterium (assembly GCA_035623955.1). Lineage (GTDB taxonomy): Bacteria > Planctomycetota > Planctomycetia > Planctomycetales > Planctomycetaceae > DASPSM01. The sequence continues at coordinate 9,425 of DASPSM010000195.1, read as the reverse complement.
GGATGACGATCTCCTGCCCCTGCTTCTTGTGGAAGGTCTCCTCGCTGCAGATGCGCAGCATGGCGCGGGCGTACGGACCGTACGAACACCTGGCGAGCATCGATTGATTCAAGATGGCCGCCTGGTCGACCAGCCAGCCGATCGTGCCGACGTCCGCCCACGACGGCGTCGGATAGTTGAACACGTTGGCGTATTTCGCCCGGCCCGAGTGCAGCGCATCGATCATTTCCTCGCGCGTGGCGCCCAGCGACTCGGCCGCGTCGTACAGGTATTGTCCGTGGCCCCCTTCGTCCTGCACCTTGGCCAAGAGGACGAGCTTGCGCTTGAGCGAGGGGGCCCGGGTGATCCATTCCCCTTCCGGCAGCATCCCCACGATTTCGCTGTGGGCGTGCTGCGACATCATCCGCAGCAGCTGTCGGCGGTACTCGTCCGGCATCCAGTCGCCGGGCTCGATCGTCTCGCCTCGGGCGATGCGCGCCTCGAATGCCGCCAGTTTCGCCTGCTCGTCCACCACTATTCCCCTTTGTAAACCGGCGTGCGCTTTTCGAGGAAGGCCCGCATTCCCTCTTGATGATCGGCGCTCAGGCCGCACTCTTGTTGCGACTTGGCCTCGAGGGCCAGCGTTTCCTCGAGCGCGTGCGATTCGCCGTAGTCGAGGTTCCGCTTGAGCTGACCGATCGCGAAAGTCGGCGCGGACGCATACCGCACAGCAGTTTTCGTGGCTTCTTCCAGCAACTGCTCCGGCGGCACGACCTGATTCACCAAGCCCCACTCCAGGGCTTCCGCGGCCGACAGCTTTCGGCCTGAGAGCATCAGATCCATCGCCCGCTGACGCCCGACCAGCCGCGGCAAGAACCAGGTCGACCCGCTGTCGGGCACCAGGCCGATATTGATGAACGCCTGCAAAAACGAAGCCTTGTCCGAAGCGATCCGCACATCGCAGGCCATCGCCAGACTCATTCCCGCCCCGGCGGCGACGCCGTTGATTGCGGCCACGATCGGCTTGGGGAGCCGCGTCATGGCGAGGATCAGCGGGTTATAGTTGTTGCGAATGTGGTCGCCGTAGGCGGGTTGTCCGCCGCGACTCATTTCCTGCACGTTGGCCAGATCCTGCCCCGGGCAGAATCCCTTTCCCGCTCCGGTCAGCAGCACGCAGCGCGTCGATCGATCGCCCGCGGCCTTCTTGAAAGCAGCCTGCAGCTCTTGAAGCATGACGTCGGTCAGCGCGTTGAGCTTGTCAGGGCGATTGAGCGTAATCTTCAGGACGGAATCGCTTTGTTCACACAGAATCGTCTGATCGCTCATCGTTTGGGGCCCTCTTAGCGCGTCAAGTAGCCGGTCAACGAGAGACTTACAGCGGTTTCATACGTTCGAAGGGTTGGATGCACTCGTTGCAGAAATAAATGGCCCGGCACGGCGTCGGGCCGAAGCTGTTTCGCCGAGTTGTGTTGCGAGAGCCACAGTACGGGCAGGTCACCGGCAGCTCGAGAACTGTCAGAACGTCACCGCCGTGCATTTGGGGCGGCGCAATGCCCATGCGCTTCAACTTCTCCCGACCCGAAGGGGAGATGCAATCGGATGACCACGGCGGGTTGAAAGCCAGCGTCACGCGGACGTCGGCGAAGCCGATTTCCTGCATTTTCTTCCGGACGCTCTCGGTGATCGCCGAGAGGGCCGGACAGCCCGAGAAGGTCGGCGCGAGCGTCACCTCGGCCCGGTCGCCCTCGATTTTGACGTCGCGCACGATCCCCAGCTCAACGATCGAAATCACCGGCATCTCCGGGTCTTCAATCTCGTTGAGTGCGCCCAGCACATCGGTTTGGGAGATCGTTGTCATCGGCCAAGAACCTCGCGCCGGCCCGTCAGCTTTCGTCTGCCATGTCCGCTATCGCGCCGCCTTTGACGGGCCGCTCATGTGCGAGAGGACTCGAGTGATGCCGTCGACGAGTTGGGTGATGTCGACGCCCATTTGCAGCATGTCCGCTGTATCCAACATGACCGCGCCGTGGATCGCCGCCCACGCGACGTGGGCCATCACGCGGCCGTCTTCGTTCGATTCGCTGCTATGAGCCGCTTCCTGGGCGGCCCGAAACAAAATATCGCGCGCCCGCCGGGCGGCTTTCCTCAGCTCCGGAAAGTCACCCGTTTGCATCAGGCTGAACAACATGCGGTACGACTCGCTGTCGCTGTGGGCGAAGGCGACGTAAGCCTTGGCCACGGCCCGAAACCGCTCCAGCGGTGTCGCGGACGATTCGACCGCCTCCTCCGAGAGGTCGGCGAGATCCCGAAAGGCCCGGGCGCGAACCGCCGCGATAATCTCCTCGCGGCCTTGGGGGAAATATCGATACAGGGCAGCTCCCGTGAGACCGACTTCCGAGCCGATCGTTCGCAGCCCCACATTATCCAAACCATGCTTCGCGAAGAGGCCGTGTGCAGCGACGCGGACTTTTTCGCGCACCAGTTCGACCTCAAAATCTGTCAGCGTGGGCCGGGCCATATTTAAATTTGACGCTGTTTATTAAACAATGTCAAGTTAACAGGGCTTCAGAATTTCTAACGTGAGATCTCGCGTGCGTTCCGGCACTTACGCCCTCGATCCTGCACCTCCATTGACGATTACGCAAGCATCGATTGCCGGCAACAGACAACAGCCTTCAAAGTGCTAAAATTTTTACATGATGGAAAAATAGCACATCGAGGGCGCAAATGCCAGTGCAACCGGCCCGTGCGATCCTTAACCGGTCCCATCGGATCCTCGGGTCGTCACACTCGGCGCGGGAGCAGGCGCCCCGGCCCAGCGGCTGACTTGCGCCTCCAGCACCTGTTTGCGGCGAACTTTGCGGACGACGATCCGTACCCCGTTTCGCTCCACCACTTCGCCACCGCGTGCCGCCTTTCCCAGATGCCCGGCAATCCAGGCGTTCAAGTTCACCGCTCCCTGCGGCGGCGGATCCTTCGCCAGGTCGATCCCGGTCAGCTGTTGCAGGTGCGCCAGGCTGATTCCGCCGCCCGCGACCCAGCCGGCTCCGGATGCGACAACATGCATCGGGAGCTGGTCATATTCATCCTGAATGTCGCCAATCAGCTCTTCGAGGATGTCTTCGAGCGTGATCATTCCCACGACTGTCCCAGCGCGGTCGCGGACGAGAGCGATGTGGACCCGTCCTCGCATCAGGCTCTCCAAAGCGCTCGCGATCGGAACGTCCTCCATAATGCTGGGAATCGCGCGGACGATGCCCCGCAGCGAGTGTTCGTGGGGGCTGAGCCGCATCGACGCGACAATATCCTTGAAGTTCACGTACCCGATAATGCTCTGCGGGTCGCCGGCGCGCTCGGCCACGGGGAACCGCGTGTGCATGTCGAGATGGGCCGCAATCAGGCAGTCGGCAATGGAGTCGGTCAGCTTGAGCATGCTGATGTGCGCGGCGGGCAACACGATTTCTTTCACCGGCCGGCTCGAAAGACGAGCCGCTCCCAAAATGATGTTTTCCTCGCGAGCGCCGATCAGCCGCGCGGTCCTGGCGAGGCTGGCAATCGCGCGCAGCTCCTGCAGCTCCGCAGACTCCGTCGTCGAGTGCGGATGAAGGCCGGGCTGCGAGAGGCGTTCACCCCAGTTAGTCAGAGCCGTGGCGGACGACTCCAACACCCAGACCGCCGGCCGCAAAGCGATCGAAAGCCAGCGCAACCAGGGGGACAACTTCAGGCAAACAAACTCTCGATGGCGCAGCGCAAACAGCTTGGGGGCCAGCTCGCCGACGACAATGATGAACGCCGTCAGCGGAATCACGACGCACGTCAGCGAAACCAATTCGGCCCACCCGGAGGTAAGACCCTCGCGACGCAAGGCCGGAGCAATCTCTTGTTCGGCCCCCGCCCCGGCCGTGGCTGCCGCAATCGCGCCCACCAGAGCCACGCCCAGCTGGATCACAGCGAGGCTGGCTTCCATCGATTGCTTCATCGAGAGCGCGGCCGCCGCGCCACGCCGGTTATCGCGAAAGAGGAGTTGCAATCGGGCAATCGGAACCGATGCCAAGGCAATTTCGTAGGCGGCAAAAACGGCGTTCACCAACACCATCAGGGACATGACGACCAACTCGATGCCCCACACGGAAGCCTCCTCAGTCAAAAGATGTCGTCCGCTCGATCGAGTCTGCCCCCACAGGTGGCGACCGGACGCAGGCGGGACCGAGCGTCACACGCTGGGTTCATGCGTCGCCCGCTTCGTCGCGGTCGCGGCAGCATTGTACAGGATCGGAGCCGTGGCACCGTCTCTTCGAGGTTCGCTCGGTCAATCGGCTGCCGGCTCGCGTCGCGAGCGCCGGCTCACGATGCCGTCTCTTTAGTTGCCGGCTGCCGTCGTCTTGACGGCAATCTGGGCGGCCTCGCGCGAAGCATGCGGACGCGAGCGGCAGGCGACCCAGTGGGCCGTTTGGGTTGCCAGTTCCAGCGACTCGCGGACGGTGGGCTCAAGCTCGTCCCAGGCCGTGCGGCGAAAGATGAACAGCTCGGAGGCGACGGGCTGTTTGAGCTTTTGGACCAGCAGAGTCAGGCCCTTGTGGTGCTGATGTTCGATGCGGCCGCCGAGCCAGGCTTCCTGATAAAACTCGGCGGAATACTCGTCGGTGAGCGGGAAGAAGACTTCGCGACCTTCGGATTCGGGCAACTCGGCTGCCGACGCCAGGATCGCCTTGGTCGAGAAGGCTTCATTGACCGCCGGGGCAGCCGCGATCGTGAACATCGCGACCAAGAGCGAACTGCCGAAACCGACGGCGGTCAACAGCGCGCTGGAATCGGATCGGCGAACACCCGCGAAGAACAGCCCGGCGAAGAGACCGACCGCAGCCAGCGTTGCCGACAACAAAAGCGGCGGCGAGCCGAGCACGATCTGGCCGACCAGCGCCACCACAAGTAATCCGCCCAACGCTGCGGCAAAGATCCGCAGGCCGCGCAGCAACACGGCCGCCTGCTCCGACTCGGTCCAACGCACGAGGAGCACGGCCGTCGCCAGCGCCAGACCGGGAAAGCCGGGGAGCATGTAGGTCACGAGGATCTGCCGCGCCAGCGTGAAAAACACGGCCGGCGTCAGTCCCCAACAAAGCGCGAAAAGCAGCCACGTGTCGGGAGGCGACTGCCGGCTGTCGACAGATTCACCGCGACGGCGCCAGCGGTCGATTCCGCAGCGCACCAGCCAAGGCGACCAGGGAAGGAAGGTCACCGCCAGCATCACCCAGCTGGCTCCGTAGATCTGCGTGCGCCCGTTGCCGTACAGGTCGCCATAGTCCGAACGAACGTAGCGCAAGATGTGTTCGTTGACGATGAAGTAACGGAGAAATCCAGGCGTGGCGCGCTCGGCGAGAAAGTACCACGGGGCGGCAACGACGCCCGCCAGCACAACGCCCGTCAACCAAGGGAGCTTTCGCAAGATATGCCACTCTTTTGTGAGAACCATCCAGGCAGCTAAGGAGAGCCCCACAAGCACGACGGCAATCGGTCCTTTGGCCAGGCATCCCAAACCGAGCGACAAGAAGAAGGCCCGGCCCCACCACGTCTGGCTTCGCCCGCCGCCCGTCTCGGATTTGACGAACAGGGCAAAGCACATCGAGGCCGCGCTCACGCTGGCCCCCAGCGCCATATCGAGCACGCACGAACCGGCGAGCACGAAGAACAGGCCGGACGATGCCAGGATCAGCCCGGCCAGCGCTCCGATGCGATTGCCCCACATCGCGCGACCGAAGGCGATCGTGATTGCGACCATCAGCACGGCAAACAAGAAGTTCGGAAAGCGGGCCGCCCACTCTGACGGCCCGAATGCGCCAAACGACAGGGCTGTCGTCCAAAAGAAGAGGGGGGGTTTGGCCCAAAACGGAACCAGCTCGCCCGCCATGTAGAGCCGGGGCGTAACCCAATCGCCCGAGCGGCACATCTGCCAGCCGATCTCGGCATAGCGCGCCTCGGTGTTGTCGGTCAAGGCCAGAGTGCCCAAAGTCATCAAGCGAAAGGCGGCGATCAGCACGACGGCCGAGAGAAGGCACCCGACAGGGCTCACGAGCCTGCGCACCAAGGGGCTGGCGGCGAGACCTGCGAAGCGGCTCTTTCGTTGGGGGTTATTCACTGCGTTGCCTTAATGGCGTCGGTGCTCGTCATGGAGTTAATTCATCAGGCGGCCTTCGCAACTCGTGCAAAGTGGGCTGGATGCACTTCCGTCAGGCGACCCAGCGAGAGACCGAACTGGTGCACGAGTTCCACCAGCAACCGGCTGGTCAGCATTCCCAGCTCCTGCGGGCGCAGCGCCGCAAGAGGGTCGTCCCAACCCTCTTCGGGTCGCGAGTCGACTGAACCGATTGCCGGGTGAACGCCAACTTCGATCAGCCGGCAGTCTGTCGCCGATTCCAAGTAACGGCGCATGATCTCGAGATTGATCCGTCCAGCCTGACTCGTGCCGAAATAGGCGTGGGGCAATTCAACGCCCCACGTGCCAGCCTCGTGCGCCAAACGTCCCGCGTAGAACCGTTTGACATGCGCTGTGCACCAGTTCGCCGGGCGGAATTCGTAGAGAACCGTGCTGCGCCACAATCCGCGTTCCCGAGCCAATCGCAGGACCGGGATCTGATAGCGAGCCAGCAGTTGCCGCACGACCGGCTGCAAGCCCGGGAGCAGCTCGATGTATTGATGCCCGTTGAGATGTGTGGGCTGCTCTCCGTGGTCGCGCAGGAATTCGATCTGGGCCGCAAGCTCAGCGAAGATCGCCGGCTCGTGGCGCGGCCGTCGGCGACGTAACGAGGCGAATAGTCGGCCCACGCTCACGAAACGTCCGCGGTCGTCGAGCAACTCCAGCGGGTAGCCAGTCGTCAGCGGCTTCCCCTGGGTGAGGTTCAAATGGATGCCCAACTCAAAGGGGGCTTGGGGGTCGTTGAGCTGACGACGAGCCGCGGCCGACGGAAGCTGTCCGGCAGCGTGCAGCTGTTGGAGGCGCTGCCATTCTCGAATCGCGCGGGTCGCATCCGGGGCGTTGGCCAGCAGTGACGTGCCCGTGATCACGCCATGCTCGAATCCGCACAGGACGCCATCGGTCACCGCGCGGTTCATTCCGAAATCGTCGGCATGAAAGACGATGCGCCCGCGGCCCGGAGCGGTGCCTTTGGCAACCGTCTTTTCGCTGCGGTGCTTCGGCGCAAAACTCATCGGCTTCCTTGCCCGGAGTTCGGGTCAAATACGCGGCACGGAGAAAGAGGGGGGGCGAGTGTAGCTGAAATCGGGCGACTAGGGGATGCGAATTGGCTGGGGAAATCGAGGCCCAAGCGGGGCGGCCATGCCTGGTCCGCGCCTAGGACTTAACTGCTTGTGCCATCGAAGCTTGGTCTGCGTTCGTTTGATTTGTGTTCGGTTGCGGCGGGTGGGGCTGCTGGCGGAGCCGCGGGCGGCGGAACTGTTTCCGTCGCGTGATCGGACACCACTCGTGCGGGCGGCAGTCCGGCGACGAGAGTGACGTCGGCCGCCGCCAGGGCCAGCTCATTGAGCAAGTCGAGATACGCCTTCTGCTCAGTCAGCAGAGCCGTTTGAGTCGCGAAGACGTTGAGGATATCGGCCTGGCCGGCGTCGAATTGACGTTTGACCCGCCCCAAATCATCCGCAAGCGACTTCGCGAGGTTCGGGCGTTCCTTTTGGGCGAGGAGTCGCGCCCGCTCGTAGCGGTCAAGGGCCGTCTGCACTTCGACTCGGGCCCGGGCCCGCAATTCGTTGAAGGCGATGGTTTGCTGCGTGTACTCTGCCTCACGCTGACGAGCGAGCGGCCTTCCCGAATCCCAAATGGGCAGATTCATCTGCGCGCGAAACCCAAAAAAGAGCGTTCCGTAATCGTCACGTTCGTAGTAGGGCCCGGCCTGGATGTTTTGAACAATATTGGCACGCGCGAGGCTGGCATTCGACGCGGCGACGTTGGCCCCGGCCTGCGCGGCACGCACGTCGGGGCGTTCGTCCGCAAGGTTTTCGGACAGTTCGACCGGGACGTGCGGATCGGTGATCGGACCTGTCGGGGTCGTGGCCGCCGGTCCCACGCCGTCGATCGGGTGCCACGTGAAATCCTCGAGCCGCCCCAACAGTTGGTAATTCTGCGCGCGCTCGACGTTGAGTTGCCGCACGAGGGCCAGGAGCGCGACTTCGTAATTCTGCTCGGCAAGCGCCGCTTGTTTGCGGCTTTGGCGGAGGGAGACGCGCGCGATGGTTTCTTCGCCGGGCTTGGAGAGACCCGAGTTGTAGCGCCGCTCGGCGCCCGCGGCCACTTCCTCGTTGAGCGCCGCGGTTTGCGCGGCCAGATCGCGAAGACCGTGCTGGTAGAGCGCAGTAAAGTAGAGCCTCTCGGTCGTGGCCACGTTCGTCAGCTCCGCCGCCACGATATTCCAGCGGACCTGATTGAGTGCCGCCGCGGCACTGGCTTCGCGGAAGTCTTGTTGGTGAGCAAACTCAAGCGTCTGCATCAACAGGACGTAGTTCAACACGGCCCCGTTGCCCCCGCCGAGATCCTTGACGATGGGAGTCGCTTCGACTTGCACGTAGGGGTTCCATGGGTAATGCCTGGCGACGTCGAGCACAGCTTGGGCGACGGGCTCGCCGGCACGCAGACTGACCAGCGTGGGATTGCGGTCCAGAGAGATGGCGATCGCGCTATCGAGCGTGAGTGTCGAGGTAAGATCGGCGGTTGGAACGGATCCCGACGTCGCCGGCGCGCGCGTGACGACGTAGGGCATTTCAGGCTCGTACGCGCCGGCTTTTGGGTTCGCGGCTGCGCCGGACGCCGAACCGTTCGCAGCGGGGAAAGCGGGCACGGTCGTCGCGACGGTGAAATCGGCGCCGAGGTGAGGCTCGTAGGGATTGTCATCCGGTGTTGATGGCGCCGCGGATTTGTCGTCGGCATTCGACGCGAGCGAAACCTGCGAGACCCGCGTTTGAACGCTGGGCGTCGGAAGCTCGGCCGTTTGAACGGACTCGCTCACACCCGTTCCAGCGGACATTCTCAAACTGGCTCGGAGAGCCGACGTGTCTGGGGTCGTGCCGGCGGTTTGACACCCGCCCAGCGCAACAGCCAGAATCGCGATAATGAGGAGGACCTGTCCTGGTGAGCTGACGCGCATCGGTTCACCTTCCCTGGAGATCCGATCAGTACGAAGCGCGGCGTAACCGACTGCGCTTAAGCATCTCTTAAGCGTTGCCTGGGGTCCTGCCCGCCCCCTTTCGGCGGCGCATCGCGTCGCGATGATCCGTCGTCTCCGCGCGCGCACGATTCGCACCGTCGAGGCCCGAAGGCATCGTATCGCCAATCATCGGCACCCGTTGGGACGTACGCTTGGTATGAAAGAAAAGTCACGGGTTTTTCGTCCTGCGGGCATCCGGTTTGAGATATTCTGAATGAGTAAAGCGATCCTTATAAA
>DASPSM010000348.1:0-5543 GCA_035623955.1 Planctomycetaceae bacterium | reverse complement strand
GCGGCCGGCAAGCCGTTCAAGGTCGTGATCACCGCCTGCATGCGCAAGCTGCTGACCATTCTCAACACAATCCTGAAGGACGGCACCTCGTGGCGACTCGAAAAATCCCTCGTCAACCCTTGAAAAGAAACACAGCCGCTTGGTGGTTGACTGTCTTGCTCTTGCTGGCGGACGGATCCCGCGAGCGTCAAAAAAGGGCGACCGCTTACTGCGTGCGCGGCTCTTTGTCCGCCGCGATCGCTCGGGGGAGCGATCGGCATCAACGCCGGTCGGCAGAGGTTGGAGCGCGGCCGACAGGCACCGAGGGAGTCTGCGCGTCGGAAACGCGCCGCAAGAGCTGCACTGGGCCGTCGACACGCCGTAGCGAAAAACCGTCGATCGGTTCTCGGCCGGCGACGTCGACGATCCAGTCCACCCGCCGCTGCGGAGGGTTTTTAAGAACGTGGAGGCGTTTGAAATCGAGGTCGAGCCACAGGCCGTTGCAGACGAGCTCCAGCGACGGGTCGATCGCGACGAAGCCGGGGTCCTGTTGAATCTCCCGGGCTAGCCGATCGACGATTGGCAGGTTTCGCTGGCACGTGCGGGCCCGCGGCACATCGACGAACAGCCAGTATCCCGCGGCCTGGCCCAAGTGAGCCAGCAGGCATGCGGCCAGCAGCGGCATCTGCCAGCGCGACAGGGCAACGGGCAGGGCACGCAGAATCGCCACGGAGCCGGCCCCCACGCAGGCCAGAATGATCGGCAGCATGGGAAGCAGAAACCGTCCGCCGGGCTGGGCGCAGTCCCAGTGCGCATAGAGCAACAGGTAAATCGGCAGCAGGATCACGAGCAGATCGATCCGCTGCGAGCCGATTTTCCACCAGCCAACGGCCAGCACGCCGAGCACCGCGGCCCCGACGGCCGTTGTGAGACTCCAACCGTCGTCGGCCGCCGAACTCCCCTTCCAAAATCCCGGCACGGCCAGACAAGCCAGGTCGTCCATGCGATAGAGGGCGGCCCGGGTGAAGTGCCGATCGGTGCGGCCATCTCGTTCCCTCGCGTCGTCGGCGGAGTCGGACTCCGACGCCGCCGGATGGCGATAGATCGCGACGAGCGCCTCGACGTACGTCCCGCCCGTTCCGTGCCACCGGTCGTACGCCAGCCACGAAACCAACGCGGCCCCGCTGACCAGACAAACGACGGCTGACATGCCGACGGCTCGAGCCGGCCGGAACTGACCGCGTCGCGCAAAAAGAGCCGCCGCCACGACGAACGCCACAGCCAGCGTGATGGCGGCGTAGCGAGTCAGAGCCAGATAGGCCGTCAGAAATGCGACCGTCGCGGTCAGCCCGATCACCCGATTCGTTCGCCGTTCCTCCAGCAGACGGTGCATCGCATTGACGGTCCAGATCAGAAAAGCCATCGTCGCGATTTCTTTTGTCGGCCGCCGGTAAAAAGTCCACAGGCTGATGTTCACTGCGACGGCGGCGGTCAGGACCAGGGCGGCCGAAGGCATCAGGCGGCGAGCCCACACGTAAACTCCGCCGATCATCGCCACGGCCAGGCACCAGTTGAGAATCGAGACGGCCAGAAAGGGGCGGTCGCCGAACAAAAAGGCGGGCGCGATCAGCAGCGGATAACCGGGGGGGACCAGGCAGCAAAAATTCTCCAGGGGCTGCGAGAAAAAATCGCTGACCGTTTTGAGATACAGGCAGCCGTCGACGCTGGGGTAAAGATCGGGGCTGATCTGGACCGCGAACAAGAGCGCCAACGCGGCAAGCGCCAGCCCGTTTCGCTGTTTCAGAGCCGCGAGGAGTTTGTGGAAGGACGTCGCCACGACCAGGACTTTCGCAGGAGATCGCGCAGGGCGCGGCGGAATCTAAGAGACAGCTTGCCTAGCGGTCAATGCGTGTCGCGCGGACGCGGCGGCCGGGTGCCACTGGGCGGGAGCTTTGGCCCGCCAGTGTCTTGCCGCATGATGTCGAGAAGCACTGGCGGCTCAAAGCCGCCGCCAGTGGCACCCGCGCGTGTCGACCGGTGCCACTGCTGAGCGGACGATTAGTCTTCTTCGGCGGGAGACTTCATGAACTCGCGCAAGAGGCTCGTGGCGTAGCAGCCGCTCCCAAGCTCGAAATCGATTCGCAGCGACGCGTCCTCGGTTTGAATGCGGAGGTTTGCCGGCCAGGCGATCAGCGGTCGGCGGGTGCCGCTGGTGAGCTTGGGAAACCGGGCGAAGTCGGCGGCGGAAAGGTCCCATTCGGCCAGGACGGCTTGCTCCAATTCGTCCGCGGCCTCCTTTGCAGCCCGCATGCTGGGACCAAAGATCGGGCCGGTGAGCACGATCTCGCGGAGGTCGAAACGCCGTTGCTCGGCGGCCTGGTCGTCGACGACAAACTGTCCGCCGCTTGCCACAACCTGCATGACATCGCCGCAGAGCACACTATGCAGGCGGCCTTGTTCCAGTCGCGCGGCCAGGACCGAGTTGAACAGCGCCGACTGAACGGCCGAGAGCGACATCCGCAGCAAGAATCGTCGACGCGCGAAGGGAATCGAGCCGGGCGACGCCTTTCCGCGGATCAGATCGAGCCCCAATTGCAGCGTTTGCTCGTTATGGCCGAAACGCTGCGGTCCGAAATAATTCGGACAGCCCAGGCGGCCGATCTCTTCGGCGATGCGGCTCGCTCGATCGGACGCTTGTTCGCTCACGTCACGCACGCGGATCGAGAATCGGTTGCCGCGCAGATGTCCGGTGCGGAGCTTGTTGCCGTGGCGGGCGGTATGCAGGACCTCGATGCGATCGGTCGCAATCTGCGAAATGGCGGGCTCGCAGCGGGCGGAAACGGAGATCCATTGCCGCGTGATTGCCCGGCGGTCCTTGAGTCCGGCGCTGCCGACGTCGCCGGGCGAAATGGCCAGCCGCCGCGCCACGTGCCGCAACAGCTCTTCGCCGGAAACGTCGCGTTTTTCGATCCAAAGAAAGAAGTGCTCCCCCTCGCCCGACGGCTCGTAGGCAGGGATCTCTTCGACGACGAAATCGCCGATTTCTCGCTTGAGCACCCCGCCGACGCCCGGCAAATGGGCCGTCAGGAAGGGGAGGGCGTCGAAATTGCCGCAGGATTTCATGGCGCCAGTGTTTCCCAGCGTTTGCCGGGTTGCGGGTCGCTATCGCGTCGGATCCGATCGATTTTTCTATAATGCGTTCACCGCCATGCAAAACCCAGGCGGTGAAGCGGGCGGGGGCGGGGGCGATCTTTCGCGAGGAGCTTGATGAACACGCATCCATGGCACGACATTCCCGTGCCGGCCGATATTGCCGAATGGTTCCCCGTCTATGTCGAGATTCCGCGGGGATCGAATGTCAAATACGAGCTCGACAAAGCGACGGGCCTGTTGATGGTCAGCCGCGTGCTGTATAGCGCGGTCTATTATCCCGCCAACTACGGGTTCATTCCGCAGACGTACTGCGACGACGGGGACCCGCTGGACGTGCTGGTGTTGGGGCAGGAGCCGGTCATTCCCCAGGCCGTCATGCGGGCGCGGGCCATCGGCGTGATGCCCATGCGCGACGAGAAGGGGCAGGACGACAAGATCATCGCCGTGCACGTCGACGACCCGGAGTATCGCAGCTACCGGGACATCGAAGAGCTGCCCGATTACCGCACGCTGCAGCTGCAGCGGTTCTTCCTCGACTACAAGGTGCTCGAAGGGAAAGAAGTCGTGGTCGATAAGCCGCTGGGAGCCAACCAGGCGGCCGAAATCATCCGGCAGGCGATCACCGACTACGATCAAAAGCGCCGGCAACTGATCGCGAAGACTCGCAGCCCGTTTGCGGGTTGATGTGGCGTATGAGCGACCCCGGGCTGACCGTCTTCACTCCGCGTGACAAGCTTTTGGCCTACGCCGTGCACACCTATACGGCGATGGGCCTGCTCTGCGGCGCGCTGATTGCCGCCGACATCTTGCAGCAGAACTACCGGCGGGCGTTCGTGTGGATGATCGTGGCCGTTCTGATCGACGCCACCGACGGGACGTTCGCCCGCAAGTTCCGCGTCAAGGACGTCGTCCCCCACATCGACGGCCGCAAGCTGGACGACATCGTCGACTACGTGAACTACACGTTTTTGCCGCTGCTGATGATCGGCAGCGCCGACTGGCTGCCGTCGCCGGCCTGGCTCTGGGCGAGCGTGCCGCTGGTGGCCAGCGTCTTTGCGTTCGTCCACACGGGAGCGAAAGAGGAGACGAACGGCTTCTTTCTCGGCTTCCCGTCGTATTGGAACGTGTTCGCGTTCTACACGGCGGTCTGGCTGTCGGAGTTCGGTCACGGGATCGTGCTGGCGACGGCGCTGGTGTTGAGCGGCCTGAGCGTGCTCCCCCTGCGGTTCGTCTACCCCAACCGCGCGCCGCGCTGGCGGAAGTCGTTCGTCGTCGGAGCGCTCGCCTGGCTGGCGATTATCGCCGCCATCCTCTGGTACTACCCGCAGCGGCCCGTCCCTGCGGCGCTGTTGTGGATCTCGGCGGTCTATCCGGTGCTCTACGTCGTCGCGTCGCTCTACCTCGACCGGCGCTTGAGGGAAGGCGAATCACCGCGAGAGGAGTCCACTCGTTTCACGCGCTGAGAGACCTGTCTGTGGCCAGGGCGCACGCGCCGGGCCGGCCGATCGGCCTCGACGGTCAGCTTGAGCCCCACGGCTTTGGTGACGGCCACTAGCGTTGAAAGTCGCGGATTGCCGCGGGGTGACAACGCCCGATACAAGCTTTCCCGCTCAATGCCGGCGGCCTTCGCCACCCTGGCGAGCCCGCCCCTGGCTTCCGCGATCTGCCGCAGCGCGATCAATAGGACCTTCGGCTCGTCGGTCTCTTCCAAAGCCGCCTTCAGATACTCGGCGGCGAACGCCGGATCGTCGCGGAGCTCTTGCACGATGGCATCCTCGTGCGAAATGCTGGCGTTTGGGCGTTTCATGGTTTGCCTGTCCTTCGCTTGTAGTCATTCCAACAGACACTCTCAGCGCAATCGCCGGTCCGCAACCTGTTGCGGCGACCGCCAACGCACTCACGGCAACCCCGCGAGCGCGATGTCTGTTCCGCAAGCGCAGCCAGTCACGCTCAGGGGCAGTCAAACTTGTGCATTTCCACACGTCCGTTTTTCTCGTCGATCACGATGAGCTGATTCATCCCCAGAGCGACGCAGCGTCGTTTCAGCACGGGCAGATATTCGTCCAGCGGCGGCTGCGGTACCTTTTCGTATGGAGGGTTCACGTACGGATAGTCATATTCCTCGTACCCGTAGACTGACCAGGGGTCGTCTTTGGAGGGCCAGTAGAGGCCGTCGAGCATCGCGATTCCCGACAGCGCGGGAGCGACGAAGGGCCCGATTTTGGGAGAATACGCCGTGTGCAGCAAATCCCAAAACTGCACGTTTGTTTTGGGGATATAAAGCAGCGTCCGGCGTTTTTCCGCAAGCGGCAACCGGTCGAGGCCGCGCAACAGCGGAATGATCTGTTTGTCGGTTCGCATCCGCTGTTCGACGGCGGCCACCTGGCGGTCGAGAATCTGCCGCGCTTGCG
>DASPSM010000183.1:0-5087 GCA_035623955.1 Planctomycetaceae bacterium | reverse complement strand
GCTCTGGCGCCCTCGGCGGCCGTTCACCGTTCTTTTCTTCGCGCTTTTGGCGGCCGTCGTCGTGCGGCCGCTGGTGGCGTACCATCATGTCGGGCACGTGGTCTTCGCCGCGGCCATGTTGTTGTTCTTTCTGGCCGCGATTTGCGTGCTCTGTCACACGCTTCTGCAGCGTTGGGCAGCCTGCTTGCTCGGTGTGATCTGGCTCGCCGCGCGGATCCCGGATGTCTTCGAGACGGCTTCGAGCGTCCCGCTGGAAGTCGTGGGCCGCGTGGTCGAGATCGCCTTTCTGGGGCTGATCGTGACGCTGTTGATCGCGGCCATTTTGCACAAGCACACCGTGTCGCTCGACAATATTCTGGGAGCGTTCGCGGGCTACCTGCTGATTGCCCTGATTTGGGGGATCGCCTACTCGCTGGTCGAATTGGCAGAGCCTGGCTCGTTCCACGTGCACGAAGCGCTCTTAGCGGAATTTCAATCGCCAGCTCGGCGCGATTGGCTACTTAACTATTTCAGTTGCAGCACGCTGATGACCGTTGGCTACGGCGACATCACGCCCGTCCATCCAACCGCCCGGACGCTGGCGATGATCGAGGCGATGACGGGGCAGATTTATCTGGCCGTGCTGGTCGCGGTGCTCGTGGGGATCCGGGTCTCGCAGGGCTTCATCCACCACCACGATGCGAAGTGATTGCGGCTCTTAGAACGTGTAGGGCAGGCTGTGCCTGCCGCCAGAACAGGTCAGAAACCGACGGCAGGCACACTGCCCTACGATTCCCTCACTTGGCTAGCAATCGGGCGATCCGCTCGGCGTACTGCTCCGCGTCGCGCTCGCCCAGCTTCAAGAGTTCTTCGATGTAATCGCGATGAAACAGGATCGTGCTGATCAGGTCCTGCTCCTCGGCTTCCTGCGAACCAAAGCGGCGCATGAAGTAACGGATGGCGCGCGGCAGGCGCTCCTCGAAATCGTTCGCCAGCATGCCGATGTCTTCCGAAGGGCGAATGACCACCGTGTGCACCTCGCGGAGTCCCAGGCGGTCCTGCGGCTGCAGCCTGCCCAGGAGCTTGTTGATCCGCTCGATCTGCTGCGCGTCCTGATCGAGCTGGTCGAGGAAAACGGCATCGTAGAGCGCGCCGAGCACGACAGCGGGCGACGGCGGTCCGGCCCCCTTCTTGCGAAGTTTGCAAAACGCGGGCATCTCGTAATGGGTCGAAATCACCAGCAGCCGGTCGGCCCCCAGATGCACGGCCGGTGAGAGCGGGGCAACCAGCCGAATGCCGCCATCGCCGTACCATTCGTGGTCGATGGCGATCGGCGCAAAAAGCAGAGGGAGCGCGGCCGAGGCCATGATGTGCTCGACCGTCATCCGGATGTTGAGTCCTTTGCGCAGCGGCCGTCCCCAGTTCTCGATCGCCTTGCCTTCCACGAACGTCACCGTCTCGCCCGTGTCGTAATTGAGGGCGGTGAGCGCGGTGGCAACGAGATCCCCCGATGCGATGTTCCGCTCGATGCCGGGGAGCGGCCCCTCTTCGCAGCCGAGGCTTCGCCGCAGAAAATCCCGCAGCGGGCGCGTGTCGACCATGCTGTGCGCCCGCGCGACGCCGGGAGGCAAGCCGACGGAGAGCCGCAGGCCGATCCGCGTCACCCGCCAGATGACGGCCCATGCGTCGACTCGAAAGACGTCGTCGAAGTGGAGCTTTCGCCAGAGCCCCATCAGATCGTCGACCTTTTCAGACCACGGGCCGACGTGGTTCGCCAGGTGGGCGGTGTTGATCGCTCCCGCCGATACGCCGGTCAACAGAGGCACTCGGAACTGCGGGAAGCGGGCGACGATCCCCCGCAGCACGCCGACCTGATAGGCCGCCCGCGCGCCTCCTCCCCCCAGCACGAGCGCCAGTTGCGGCTCCAGTGCGGCAGGATCAGTCGCCATCTAGGTGCTCTCCCGCATGGAGACTTTGGCGCCGAGCAAGTAGAGTCGTGTCGCGGCCGCAGCGGCAAAGCCGGTCGCTGCCGGCCGTTCGCATACTATAGGGATCCGCGCGAACGCCGAGAACCGTCACGCAGTGTGCAACACGGTTTCGGCGAGCGGCGGGCGTCCGCCCGCCGGTTCTTTGTTTTTGAGTCGTCAATGAAATCAATCTCGCAGGTGTTCCAAGGACGCCGGCAACACGACCTGAGCGGGTTACTGGTCTACATCCTGGCGGACGGGCCGGCCGACGGAGGCAGCCCGGTCGCGTGCGTCGCCTTCGACACGGAAGCCAACGTGCTGCGTCCGGCGCTCCTGGTGGCCAATGCCGACGCGGGCGACTACGAGCTGACGGTCCTGCTGGATCTGTTCGGGTCACTCCGCACGACCGACTTCGATCAGAGCGGCGTGATCGGCGGCGTCCGCTGCGTGCTCGAGCGCTATGAGCGAAAGTTCCTGCAAGTCACCGGCACGCCCGACCCGGCCGTGTTCCGTGCAGAAGACCACAAGAAATTGATGCACTTCGGCCGGCTGGAGTGAACGCCGACAGCGCGGGGGGTAGAATCCCAGCGACGATGGAGTTCTGCAAGTTATCTTCTTGAAGAGCGTGCTGATGAAAACTGCAAGCCTGCTTGTCGCTCTGACCGGATTGTTCTCCCTGGCGCTGACCGCGCCGCTGCCGCCCGCCCCCAAGCGGCCGGTTGTCGATTCGTATCACGGCGTCAACGTCACGGACGATTACCGTTGGCTGCAGAACTGGAACGATCCCGAGGTCCGCAAGTGGAGCGACGAAGAGAACGCCTATGCGCGGCAGTATCTCGATCGCTTGCCGGGGGTACCGGCGCTGCGCAGCCGCGTCACCGCGATCATGGAGGCCAAAACCATCAGCTACGCGGGCGTGCAATATCGGAAAGGCCACTTGTTTGCCCTCAAGCGGCAGCCTCCCAAACAGCAGCCGATGTTGATCGTGATGCCGTCAGCCGAGGCGGTCGACCAGGCTCGCGTGCTGGTCGATCCCAACGTGATCGATGCGAAAGGCAGCACGGCCATCGACTGGTTTGCCCCGTCGGCCGATGGAGAACTTGTCGCGGTGTCGCTCTCGCACGCCGGCACGGAATCGGGAGACGTGCATGTCTACGACGTCGCCACCGGTAAGCAGACCGACGTCGTGATCCCCCGCGTCAACTCGGGGACGGCAGGGGGGGATCTGGCGTGGACGGCCGACGGCAGCGGCTTTTATTACACGCGGCACCCGCACGCGGGCGAGCGGCCGGCGGCCGATCTCGATTTTTACCAGCAGATCTATTTCCACAAGCTGGGGACGCCGACGGCGACCGACCGCTATGAATTGGGCCAAGGTTTCCCCCGCGTCGCCGAGTCACAGATCGAAGTCGACGATCGCACCGGCTACGCACTAGTCACGACGCAATACGGCGACGGTGGGGAGTTCGAGCACTTCCTCCGCCCGCCGTCGGGCGAGTGGAAGCAGATCACGCGCTTCAAGGACGGAATCGTGCAAGTCGTCTTTGGCACGGGCGATCGGCTCTACCTCGTTTCGCGCAAAGGAGCGCCGCGCGGCCGCATCGAGAGCATCCCGGTCACCGATCCCGATATCGCTCGCGCGAAGGTCGTCGTTCCCGAGGGGCCCGACGCGATCGTCACGAACTTTTCGGTCGGGAAGGCGAAGATCGTGCCGACGGCCGATCGGATCTACGTCGAGTATCAGCTGGGCGGCCCGTCGGAGCTGCGGGTCTTCGATCTCGATGGCAAGCCGCTCCCCACGCCAAAGCAGTTGCCGATCTCGTCGATCTACGACTTCGTCAAACTCGAGGGGAACGACATCCTGTTCGGCAACACGTCGTACCTCGCGCCGCCGGCCTTTTACCATCTGCACGCGGCAGAGAATCAGGTCGAGAAGACCGGACTGGCGACAGTCTCGCCGGTCGATTTCAACGACGTCGAAGTCGCGCGCGAATTCGCCACGTCAAAGGATGGCACGAAGGTCCCCGTCAACATTTTGTTTCCCAAGGGAACCAAGCGCGACGGACTCAATCCGACGCACCTCAATGGCTACGGCGGTTTCGGAATCAGCATCTCGCCAGGATTCAGCGCCGTGCGGCACGTCTTCTTCGAGCACGGGTTCATACTGGCCATTGCCAACATCCGAGGCGGCTCCGAGTTTGGCGAAGCCTGGCATCTGGCGGGCAACCTCACCCACAAGCAGAACGTGTTCGACGACTTCGCGGCCGCCATCGAGCACCTGATTTCCCGCCACTACACATCGCCGGCCCACCTGGCGATCGAAGGGGGGAGCAACGGCGGCCTGTTGATGGGGGCGACACTCACGCAGCATCCCGATTTGATGCGCTGCGTCGTCTCGCACGTCGGCATTTACGACATGCTGCGGACCGAATTCTCGCCCAACGGAGCCTTCAACATCACCGAGTACGGCACCGTCCGCGACCCGGCACAGTTCAAGGCGCTTTACGCCTATTCGCCTTATCACCACGTGAAAGACGGCACCAAATATCCGGCCTGCCTGTTTCTGACCGGCGCCAATGACCCGCGCGTCGACGCGATGCAGTCCCGCAAGTTCGTCGCCCGCCTGCAAGCCGCCAACGCCTCAGGCGAGCCGATCCTGCTGCGGACGAGCGCCAACACGGGTCATGGCCTCGACTCACCCCTGTCCGAACGCATCGCCGAAACAGTCGACGTCGACGCGTTCCTCTTCGACCGCCTGGGAGTCGCGGTCGGAAGCCGGTCTGCCGAGCCGGCGACGAGTGGTACCGGCGGGTCGTGAGGGAGACCGTGTCGTGCTCGACGTGCTTGAGAATGTCCTTCGCCACCCAGGTTTGTGGCACAAAAGGACATCCCCCGGCGCAAATGCGCACAAAGCGCACGTACACATCAACGTTTATGCATATGTTCGGCACTAGGCCCTCTCCGATTCCCGCAAGGCGAGCGGTGGACGCCGGCGCGTCGGGCCCGTTCAACACGGCATGGGCAGGGATCACGCGCGCGGGCAAATAATTTTCATTTCGAAATCCGAGCAATTATTTCTCATTTAAGATTTGCTGTCGGATTCGGGTCTCGCTACTCTGGGAAAGATTTTTGGCGTAGCAC
>DASPSM010000171.1:0-7072 GCA_035623955.1 Planctomycetaceae bacterium | reverse complement strand
CAAGGCCTCGTGCCTGCAGAAGCAGGCCAAATATCAGCAGGCGACCGACGTGCTCAACGGCATCCTCGAAGAGGCGTCCGACGAAGACACGAAGACTCTCGCCGATACGTGCATCCGCCTGGGGGACTGCTACCAGGCGGGGGGCCGCACCAAAGAGGCAATTCTGGCCTACCTGCGGGTCGACGTCCTCTTCCCCAAAGAAAAGAAGCAGCACGCCGAGGCGCTCTACTACCTGTCGCGACTGTTCGCGCAAGACGGCAAGCCGGACAAGGCTGCCGATGCCGCAGCGCGACTTCAGGAGCACTATCCTCGCAGCCCGTGGACGGCCAAACTCACCGCGGCCCCCAAGTGATCTCGCGGATCAGCGCACAGCGGGCGACGCGATGTCATCCAGCGGATCAATCGGACGCCGCACGTGCCGGTAGGGAAAACTCAGCAGATCGCTGCTGCAGGGCCCTGGCGTTGCGACCGTAAAGCTCGCTTTGACGATTCGATCGTACGCGCGCCGATGTGCCACGGCCGCTTTCACGCCGATCACCGACAGCCTCTCCGGCTCAATCCCCTGGCTGCGCAACTGGCCCAGATCGAAAGGGGGCGTCTTTTTGCTCGTCAACAGGATCGTAACGCCCGCCGCGCGAACCACGGCACACGGTCCCATGTCGATCCGCACGCCGGACATCGAAGCCAGGTGGCTCTCACGATCTTCCAGCTCGAACCGGCCGTCGCTGTGTGAAACGAGCGTGACGTCGAGCTCCACAGGCGGATCGGTGAAGCGGCTCGCCTTGCCCCCCAATTGCAATTTGCTCGATTCGCCGACGGCGCAGCGCGCAAGGGCCGCGACCGCGCCGGGGTCGTTGAGCACGACGGCCGACCCCGAGATGCGATTGTCGACCAGCATGCGAAGAATGGTCGGGGCGTCTCCGGGAGCGCCGCCGCCGATGTTGTCGGCCGGCTCGACCAGCGCGACCGGCGTCTTTCCGCGGGCGATGCAGTCCAGGAGCATTGGGATGCAATCGCTCAAGAATTCGTCGACGACGTGCGCCTGGTGCCGATTCGCGATCGCGTCGTCGCGCAATCGCAGCAACTGACGTCGCGCCCGCGCCGGATCGCCGAACGTAACGGCGGAAAAGCTGACTCCCGTGTCGTGGGTGTCGGCGAAGGAATATCCGGCGAAGACGTTGACGGCCGCCAGGTCCGGATCCTCCCTCTCGGCTTTTCGAGCGAGGTCTTCCAGAGTCCGCATCGGTTCGTCGGCCGTTGCGGTCGCAGTGGGCGGCAGCATCAAGGGGCACGGCTCAAAGACGCTCACTGGGCAGCGGCCGGACGTCAAAATCCGGTCCAAGAGCAGAGCCGCGTCGACGGCAGCCTGGCGCGCGTCGGCGTGCGGATTCATCCGATAGGCGATCAGTCCTTGCGTCTGTTCGATCGTCCGCCGCGAGAGATTGCCATGCAGATCGAGCACTCCGCAGATCGGCAGCTCACGGGCCCCGTCGAGCGCGCGAATGCGATCGATCAGTTCCCCCTCAACGTCGCGGAAGCCCGGGCAGGCCATAGCTCCGTGCAGGACAAGAAAGATGCCGTCGAGACCCGAGCGCCTCTCGCGCTCGTAGGCCGCGGCCAGTTGATCCCAAAAGAAATTGAAGACCGCATCGTCGACGATCGCGCTCGGCGTCGCGCGCAGATCAATAACGGGCCGGAGGCTCCAGTCCCGCGCTCCCGCCACCTCCAACACGCCGGAGAGGGGCGAGCCGTCACCGGCCGCGCCAAAGAGCTCATCGCCGACTCGCAGCGAAAAATCCGACAGGCCGGTCGCCCCGTCGAGAAATGTGTGCGTCTCGTGGAAGAGCCCGGCCAGCAACACGCGCTTCGGCATCTGCGTTTCACCCGCCCTGAGGAATTGGCGTTTGCCAGCATACGAGCCTTGGTGACGTCAAGCCACCGGCTGCCGGGCCTTGGTTGCACAACCGCGCGGCGGCCAATTAAATAGACGGACAGAGGAGCATTTTCCGCCCCTCGAAACACCGTCACTCGAATCGATCGAAAGGGCGTCTCGAATGAGGTTTGTGCGAGAGTTTGTGTTTCTGCTGGCCATCCTGTCGCTGGCGGTCGTCCCGTTTGTCGGCGTTGGCTGCAACGATCAGGCTGCCAAACCTCAGTCCACGAGCGAGCCGACCGTCGACCTCGGAAAGGCCGACGCGAAAAAGCCTGCACCGAAGCCGGCCAAGAAAAAGCGCGCCGACGAAGCGGGCTCGACGACCGGATCGCTCGGCGTCAAGCCGCCCAAAGCGCCTGCGGACGACAAAAAATAGCTCGCCTGCCAACTGCTGATATCCTCCGACAAAACGGCCACATAGAATTGGGCTATGCGCGAGGTGCTCAAGGATCTGGAGGAGGCCATCCGCGACCGTCGGCCCGTTTCCTACACGGCCCTGGTCGAGACGCGCGGCTCCACTCCGCAAAAGCCCGGCGCCACGATGCTCGTGTTTCCCGACGGCTCGCAGACGGGCACGCTCGGCGGGGGCTGTGTCGAAGCCGAGGTCAAACGGCGTTCGCTCCGGTTGTTGGAGGCCGGCCAACCCGAAATCGTGACCTTCCAGCTGGATGACGATTACGGCTGGGACGACGGCCTGATCTGCGGCGGCCGCATGAAAATGCTCGTCGACCCCATCCGCCCGGGGGAGGATGCCGGTTACTATCACGCGCTGCTCGAGCGCGTCGTCGACGGGCGCGGCTTTACCGAGGCCGTCGTGCTCGACCAGCCCGCCTCCGACGGGCGTGTGGCGGCCGACCGCTGGCTTCTCGACGAGCGCGGAGCCGTCGTGGCGGAGCGCCGTGTGGGAAGGCTTCCGGCCGAGCTGCTCGCGAATCTGCGCCCCATTTCAGAGCGGCCCCGGCCGTACGTGCTCGCCGGCGTTTCCTATTTGCCAAGGCTCAGCCGGGTGCGGCTGGTGATCGTGGGCGGTGGACACGTCGGTCTCAAGGTGGCGGAGATCGCTCGCGACGCCGATTTCGATATCTGGGTGGTTGACGATCGCGAGACCTATTGCAATTCCGAGCGATTTCCCTGGGCTCAAAAGCTGGTCGCGGGACCAATTGAAAGCTCGCTGCGGCAACTGGACGTCAACGAGAACACGTTCTGCATCATCGTGACTCGCGGACACCAGCACGATGAAGAGGCGCTCTTTGCGCTGATCAATTCGCCGGCGGCGTTCATCGGCATGATCGGCAGTCGTCGCAAAATTCGCTTGATTTTCGACGATCTCTTGCGCGAGGGGATCTCTTCCGAAACGCTCAAACGCGTTCACGCGCCGCTGGGGCTGGATATCGGCTCGCAGACTGTGCCGGAAATCGCCGTCAGCATCGTTGCCGAGCTGATCGCGCAGCGAAATCTCGGTCGCAATCCCTATCCGCGCCATAGCGTCGTCGAAGAACGCGAAAGTCACTCCGCCGGCCAGAACACGAGCGAGAAGATCTCGCATGTTGAACCGGCGTGAGTTTTGTTGGCGCCTCGCGGCTGGCGTGAGCGCCGGCTCTGTGTCGCCGCTCCGCGCCGCCGAGGGGACGCCCCCGCGCACCAGGGCGTCGAAATATATCGACGTCCACACGCACGTCGGCACGATCTGGAATGGCAACAAAGAGCTGACGCCGTCGCTTCTCGTACGCTGGATGGACGAGCATGACGTGGCGAAGGCCGTCGTCCTCCCGTTGACCTCCCCGGAGTCGTCAAGCTTTTTGTGCCTCACGGAAGGAGCGCTGCAGGCGGCCAAGGAGTTCCCCGACCGGCTGATTCCGTTTTGCTCGATCGACCCGCGGACGTCGGTCGTGGGAGGGGTGCGCGGTTTCGAGAGCATCATCCGCCACTATGTCGAGCTTGGCGCGAAAGGGTTCGGCGAGCACAAAGTCGGGCTCGACTTCGACGATCCGCTGATGATGCAGATCTACGAGGTCTGCGAAAAGATCGGCATCCCCCTTTTGTTCCACATGGACACCATTCGCGGCAAAGACAAGCCCGGCCTGCCGCGGCTGGCCCACGCGCTGTCGACGTTTCCCAAGCTGACGTTCATCGGACACGGCCCGGGATGGTGGGCATCGATTTCGGGCGACGCGAAGCCGGCCGACTTCATGGGATATCCGCCGCGTCCGGTCACTCCCGGAGGGGCGATCGACAAACTGATGGACGCCTATCCGAACCTTTGGGGCGATTTGTCCGCCGGTTCCGGAGCTCAAGCGATCAGCCGTGACCCGGTTTTCGGTCGCCAGTTCCTCATTCGCCGCCAGGACCGCTTGCTGTTTGGCACCGACTATCTGCAGCCGGGTCAGGACGTGCCGCAGTTCAAGCTGCTCGATTCACTCAACCTGCCGGCCGAGGTGCAGAAGAAAATCTTTCGGAAGAACGCCGAGAGGCTGCTCAAACTGGCCTGAGCCAGGAGAGCCTGCCGGTCCACCGCACGCGCAGGCCGGCTCGCAACATCAACTTTCGTCGACAGACTGCCGGTACGGCAGGCCCCGTTCATAGAGCCGCAACCGCTTCATCACCGTCGCTTCGTCGAATTTCTGGCGGTAGGCGGAATCGGCAACCGCGCGCTGTTGCAAGCGCACAGCCTGGTCGAAGTCGCCAGCTTCCGCGCAGGCGGCCGCCAGCGTTCCGATACAGCCCAGGTTTGACCAGCCCGTTGCCTGACAGGCCCAGTTCGCGTGCTCGACCGCTTCTTGCCCGTTGCGAATTGCATCAATCGGACAGGTAGCCAAAAGCCATGCCAGATTGTTGTGCGCCGAGACCAGCTTGGGTTGAAGCCGAAGCGCCTCCCGATAGTCATCGAGCGCCTTTTGCCAGTTTCCGCGGCGTGCCTCGGCCAGGCCGCGGTTGGTCAACGCATTCGACATGACGCCGGCTTCGCCCCCTGCGTCGATCACTCTGGTAAAGAGTGCCGCGGCTTCGTCGTAGTTCCGCGAGCGTAGGGCGGACAATCCCGCAGTCATCAAATCCAGCGTCGGCTGCATTCCCTGAAGGGCGACGCCGATTCGGAAGCCGCGCCACGCCTGCCAAGCGACGAAGAGTGCCACGATTGCCAGCCACGTGTCCTGGAGGTGAACCACCGCCAGGACGATCACGCCGACCGCGACAGCCAGGCCGATGATCCCCGAGACCATCAGACTGCGGGCCCGGCCGATTACGAACCAGAGCAGCGCCTGGAGAATCTGCCCGCCATCCAGCGGATAGACCGGGAGCATGTTGAAGATCAACAGCCCCAAATTGATGATCGCGATGGAATTCAAAAAGTGCACGAGATCTGGGGATTGGTCCCCCAAGTGAGCGACCGAGGCGATCACAACGGCCGTGATCGTCACCGGAACCAGAACGACGTTCACCAGCGGCCCGGCAGCGATGCTCCACAGCAAGGCGCCCGGCCGCGCGGGGGGCTGCACAAAGGCCACGCCACCAAGAGGCCACAACATAATCCGATTCGCCTGGCCGCCGACTTGCCGGCAAGCCAGCGCGTGGCCGAACTCGTGCAACAGCACAATGCCGAACAAGGCCAGATACTCGATCCAATTCCACACCGCCGACTGATAGTTATTGACCCGGTTCACCACCTCGAGGTAGGCGATGAGCAGCCAACTCCAGTGCAGGTAAACCTGGATTCCGGCAATCCGGAACAAACGAAACGATCCGCCCGTGAGACTAATCATGGAATTTCAACACGAAAGCGAACGATGAAGGCGACGTCGACGAGTCGGCAGACTCGCCGCTTGTCGCGCAAAGGAAGGTGAAAAGCGGCTCGGCGAGCGACAACTTCGAGCGCAAGTGATGAGCCGACGCGGGCGCATTGTACAAGGGCACCATCAACGCATAAAACCAGCACGGTGGGCTGCGCTGTCGACGCGCTCAGTCCTGCTCCAGCCCATCGGTCTCGCGAATTTCGTCGTCGCCCAGCGATTCCTGTTTGGCTCCGCGCGACGCGCCTTTCTTGCGCGACGGCCGGAACACTGCAACGACGTCCTCGATCGGCACGACGAAGAGCAGATTGTCCGGCTCGAAATCGACGGGAATCGCGTTCTTTGGATGAAACAGGATTTTGTCGTACTTCCGGATTGGAAAATCCTCGTCGCGCGCGACCCGCGCGCTGACTTCGACGACTCGACCGGTGATGGTGGGGATTTCGGCGGCATCCGGCAGCACAATTCCGCCACGCGTCTTCTGCCGGCTTTCATCTTTGCGGACCAGGACCCGCTTCCCAACGGGCTCGACGAATTCGCTCACGAAATCCCTCCACACAGAACGCGATCGATTTTCACCGTCTGGATTATATGCGATCGGCCGAGCCCGCGCGCAGAGGTCTCGTCTCCGAGCGCGCTGCGCGCTCGCGCAGCGCACTCGGAAGATCGGTAGCCGCGGAGCACTGGCGTCGGAGCGGTTACGACCACATTGACGCGTCAGAGCGGTTACGACCACATTGACCGGCTCAGTCATCCTGCTAGAATGCACGCCGTCCGCGCCCAGCCGACAGTTGGGCGCAGAGGACACACGCGGAAAGCTTCTGCGGGGCGTGGCTCAGCCTGGCTAGAGCGCTTGGTTCGGGACCAAGAGGTCGCAGGTTCAAATCCTGTCGCCCCGACTGTTCTTAGAAATGAGCCCTTCGGCCAAAACGTCGAAGGGCTTTCTTATTGTCGGGACGAGAGTTGCGTCAGCCAGA
This sequence comes from Planctomycetaceae bacterium, assembly GCA_035623955.1. Taxonomy (GTDB): domain Bacteria; phylum Planctomycetota; class Planctomycetia; order Planctomycetales; family Planctomycetaceae; genus DASPSM01. Next base: position 377 of record DASPSM010000171.1, on the reverse strand, counting down.
ATCCTCACAGTTCCGGCCACACCCTCGGGGTCGAATCCCAAGAGTTTCATCCCAGTGTCTTTCGACGCGCCGCCCGAAGTTTCGCGATGCGCAGACTTTGCCGCTCGAGTGCCGCATTACAGATTTTTCCAAATTGAATGCCGATAACGATTTTCGGGACTGTAGCGGTAAAACGGAATAGGCGGCTTTCTCGCGCGGGGACCCCGCAGCTCCTCATCCGGCATGGGGGCGAGAGATCGAAATACTCACGTTGGGTTAGACTGACTGTGTGCCAATGGCAGGCGGATCTTCGAGACTGGGCACCAGGGACTTTCCGCTCCTAGTCCTGAGCGCGCAAAGTAAACTCTTATCGGCCGGAGAGTCCCTGCCGACGGTCG
>DASPSM010000138.1:0-7075 GCA_035623955.1 Planctomycetaceae bacterium | reverse complement strand
AGGCCGTCAGCTCCTTCACCTGGGCGGCCAGGTCGACGAAGGCCTCGTTCTCGACCCGCGAGCAGCTCGGGCAGCTGATGATGTTGAGCGATTTGAGCCCGAAATCGACCACGCTCCGCACGCGGCCTTCCGCGATGTCCGCCAGAATCTGGCGCCCGGCGGCGATCTCTTCCTGCTTGCGGTCGTTCGGGACGGTGAGCGAGACCCGGATCGTGTCGCCGATGCCCCGACTGATGAGCTGCTCGAAGGCGATCCGCGTCTTGATGATCCCGTCCGGCGGCATGCCGGCTTCGGTCACGCCCAAATGCAGCGGCACGTCGGGGCGGGCCTCAGCAAAGCGGCGGTTGACCTCGATGACCTTCGCCGGGTCGGAGTCCTTCAGCGACACGCAATACTGCGTGAAGCCGATCGAATCGAGAAACTCGCAGTGGTCGAGGGCGCTGGCCAGCATCGGCCCGATCGAGTCGGCTGGGTCGAACTGCTCCTTCTTGTCGGGATCGACCGAGCCGCAGTTGACGCCCACGCGGATCGCGCAATCGTTCTCGGCGGCGATGCCGGCGATATAGCGGACCTTCTCCTGCCAGGGCTTCTGCCGCTCGTGGTGGTACAGGTGGCCGGGGTTGTAACGGAGCTTGGCGACGAACGGGGCGACTTGCTCGGCCAGGCGATAATTCTCCTGCAAGTCGACGGCCAGGTTGGCGTTGGTCCGGTCGTTGATCTGGACCAGCGCCTCGGCCTCTTTCTTGCTGTCGACGGCTACGCGCACGACGTCGGCCCCCGAGTCGGTGAGCGCGTTGATCTGCCGAACGGTCGCTTCGACGTCGGTGGTTTTGGTCGCCGTCATGCTCTGCACGGCGATCGGTCGGCCGGCGCCGATTTCAATCGTGCCGATGCGGACGGCCCGCGTCGGATTGCGCTTCACCTCGATAGACATCGCTCGGAGCTCCGGCCGGCTAAATCGACCAAACAGCCCAAATTGGCGGGGGCACTTGATTGTAGGCCCCCACCCGCGGACCGCCAATTCTTTCGCGTCCGAAGGCCGCCGTTCCCGACCGATTTCCCGGCTGCGACTCGGGATCCGTCAGCTCCCGCACAGTTTGCCACGGGCCGTTCGGATTGGCTGCGGGCGGGCACGCCATCCGACATTGACACACTAAGTCATGCCAAGTAAAAGTCTTCCGCTTTTTCTGAGTGTTCGGCCTCGGCGCGTCACGAGAGCTTCTGCTCGATTCGCCCGGGACGGGACATTCACGGGCCTCTCACCTCTGTCAGTCCTCTCGCGCGGCCCTCGGTCACATCACTCTCCATTCCAGTCAATCCAATCCTGTCGAACGCGACACGGTTTGAAATCGACACGGCTCGATCAAGGACACGCCATGCGCCGACTCGCGCTTCTTGCCGTCTTGCTGGGACTTTGTGGATGTGGCTCGCGCGGCGGGGGACAGCCCTCGGGAGATCTGGCGACCGACCAGATGCCGACCAGCGACGTGACTCGGGCCGAGCCGGGCAAGAAATCCTCCAACGCCGCACCGAGCGGCTCGTCGTATCTCGTGCCGCGAGATGCGTCCTACGCGCTTCTGTCGGACATCGACAAGGCCGAACTCCAGCGGGCCGAACAGCAGATTCGCGACGGCGAGCTCGGCCAGGCCGCTCAAACGCTGAGCAACATGATCTCACGCAATCCCAAGAACTCGCTGGCTTTCGTTCTGCGGGGCGAGGCGAATGTTCTGCGGCACAATGATGCCGACGCGGCGGCCGACTTCAGTACGGCCGTCGAGCTCGAGCCGGAAAATGCCGAACGCCTTTCGGCACGCGGGTTTTTCCGCCTGTCGCGGGGCAACACCGTGGACGCGATGTCCGATTTCAACCAGGCAATCAAGCTCGATGCGACCAACGCCCGCGCGCACAACAACCGGGGCATGGCTCGCCTGGCCTGCGGAGACATCAAACAGGCAATCGAGGATTTCAACGTCTGCCTCAACCTCGACCCGAGCTTCTTGGCGGCCTACGTCAACCGCAGCTTCGCCTATTCGAAACTCGACCGGCGGAAGGACGCGCTGGCCGACCTGGACAAAGCGATCGAGCTCGATCCAAAGGCCGTCGGCGCGTACGACGCCCGCGGGGCCTTGCGGCTCGACGCCCAGGAGTACGAAAAGGCGGTCGCCGACTTCACCCGGGCGATCGAGATCGATGCCACCAATCCCAACTACTTCGTTCATCGTCGGGTCGCTCTGACGCAACTCAAGCGATACGACGAGGCGCAAGCCGACTCGATCAAAATCGAGCACCTGATGCAACTGTCGTCGCTCAACCAGGCCGTTTTCCGGGACCGCAGCTCGCCGCAGCCGTACATCGCCCGCGGCAAATACTTCGTGCGGGAGAATCAGCTCGACAACGCGCTCGCCAATTTCAATCGGGCCCTGGAGCTGAATCCCAGAAGCTCCGATGCCCTGACGCAGCGGGCTCGCGTCTGGCTGCGGCAAGGCGACGCAAAAAAGGCGATCGTCGACGCGACGGCCGCGCTCGAGATCGAGCGGTGCGAGGAGACCTTCAGCGTGCGGGGCGACGCGTATCGCAAACTGAAGCAATACGACCTGGCGACCGCCGATTACGACCACGCCCAGCGCATCGATCAGGACGTCGCCGACACCTGGACGCTCTACGCCGAATCGCTTAAGGACGCGGGCCGGAATCAAGAGGCAGCCGAGGCACTGCGTCGCGCAGCCGACCTCAAGGCGCTCAACGCCCCGACCCGCGTGGCCGCCGCTGCGAGCAAGCCTCGCGGCTGAGATCGCTTGTGCGGCCGCGAGCGTTTGCCTGTCCGCGTTTTTCGCGGGCTGCTAGAGTATCGGCGGTCGAAGCGTCTCGAGTCGATCGACCTGGCCGCGCTCTTCAGCGCTTCTTGCAGGAGCCTCCGATGGGTCTATTTGAGGGAAAAAAGGGGCTGATCTTCGGGATCGCCAACGATCACTCGATCGCCTGGGCCATCACGGAGAAGCTGCATGCCGAAGGGGCCGAGATGGGCTTCACGCATCTGCCCGACAAGGACCCCGAGCGTCCACGGATGGAGCGGCGCGTCCGCAAACTGGTCGAGCCCTTGGGGGCCAAGCTGATCCTCCCCTGCGACGTGACCAAGGACGAAGACCTCGACCGGATCTTCGCGGCGGCCAAGGAGCAATTCGGCCCGATCGATTTTGTGCTCCACTCAATCGCCTACGCGCCGATCGAAGACCTGCAGGGGCCGACGTACAACGTCAGCCGCGACGGGTTCAAGCTGGCGATGGAAATCAGCGTCTACAGCCTGCTCACCGTCGCCCGCCGCGCCCGCGAGGCGCTTAAGCCCGGGGGGAGCCTGCTCACGTTGACCTATTTGGGGGGTGAGACGGTGATTCCCGGCTACAACGTGATGGGGATTTGCAAGGCGGCGCTGGAACGCTCGGTCGGTTACCTCGCCAACGAAATGGGGCAGAGCGGCATTCGCGTCAACGCCCTTTCCGCCGGTCCGCTCAAGACGCTCAGCTCGTCGGCGGTCGGCGAGTTTGATCAGATGCTCAAGCTCTACACGTCGTTCTCGCCCTTGCGGCGAAACATCACCCCCGAGGAAGTGGCCAACGCGGGCATGTATCTGCTCAGCCATCTGGCGGGCGGGATCACCGGCGAGACGCTGCACGTCGATGCCGGCTACCACATCATGGGTGCCCCACCGGCCGAGCTGCATGGCAAGCTGTGAGTTCCCAAGACGACCCGCTCGAGCGCGTGTCAATTGCCGTCGTCGAACATCAGGGACGCTACCTCGTGGGCGCGCGTCGGGCCAACCAACCGCTTGCCGGGCTCGCCGAGTTCCCCGGCGGACGCCGTTTGCCTGGTGAAGAAGGAGCGGCCTGTGCTGTCCGCGAGTGCCGCGAAGAGACCGGGCTGGGGGTCAACGTCGTCCGGAAACTATGCGAGTGCCGCCACGCGTACGCCCACGGAACGCTGGAACTCGAGTTCTGGCTCTGTCGACCCGCACAGGACGAAAACCCGGACCGTGCTGGGGGCGGCTTTCGCTGGGTGCCGGCAGAGTCGTTAAAGTCGCTCGAATTTCCCGAGGCGAATCGGACGGTACTGGAGATTCTGGCCGCGGGTTCCCAGCCCGCGAGCTAGATTCTTGCATCGCCGCCCGCGGGCTACGCGAGTCCATTTTGGATTTTCCCGCTCTGCCCGCCGGCCGCCGGATCGCGCCATGCTTACCAATTTGATGGTCACCGCCCGCAGCTACTACGCGTTCTATACGCGCTACTTCAACGATCAGTGGAGCAGCCTGAACCCCATCAAATACGGCGTGCTCCTGATCGGCGTGGGCCTGTTCGGCTGGCTGCTGATGAAGTCAGGCAACAAGCGGCAGTAAGCAGCGCAGATTCACTGGGCCTTGGTGCGAGGTCCGTTGCCAACGGCTGCTGTCGCAAGACCGCAGCTGGAGCTGCCGGTCGATCGCGCTGCTAAGAAATTACCCGACTAGGATTCGAACACCCTTCGAATTGTCCGAAAAAACTGGCCGTTCGCAAGAAAGCGGCGCAGAATCCGGCGCAGTTGACGGCGATTCCGTCGTTCTGGCAGACCCAGACTTTATCCACCTGATGGCCATTTGGGCGACCCTGCCCCACAAGGCCAAGGGGCGGATTCTTCGCCTCGTGAACGCGGCCGAACGCTCGTGTGTTCCCGAGCGTGGTCATCAGGGCAACTGATCCAACGTTACCGAATTGGCGGGTTGAAGAAACCGCAGGGGTTGCGATCCAGAAGCAGGCCATTGCGTCGTGGTCGCCGCCGAATTCTTTGCGAAGCCTGAATTCCGCCAAGACGAGCCGGCTCAAGAGGGCGTCGCCCGACCCAACCTCGGGTGTTCGGCGACTCGGCGAGCACGTGGTCGCCGGATTCCCGACGCAGCCGCATGTCGGCAATGAGACGCTCCAGAAGCGCCGATTGGCCGATGGTCTGACTCATTGTCCTTCCGGATCTCTGGCACGCCAGTCTGTGGGCGGATTCGCGCCCAAAGTTCTTATACCGCTTTGCGTGCGGGATTGGAAAAGGAAAACGCGGCACGCTGCGCCTCATTGGAAAGTGACTGGACCGATGACTACGCTTGATTCGCGTGCCATGCCCCACAAGCGAGTAGCGAATCTGCCGACTCCCGGGCATGCGCCTTCGACAAGCCGGATCATCGCCACGCGACGATGAATTGGTGGATACACCAATTCGCAAAACTGCGATCGCGCAGCAGTGGAAAACCCTTGTTCGTTTCCTGCGGGGAAGTTTCAGATTTTTCAATCGTGCAGGGCGGAATTTGGTGGACTTGCAAAAGATGGAAGGTTAGATTCAGGCCCATAATTCAGGAGCCTCTAGCCGCAAGGATGCCCAACCGCCGATCCAAATCAGTTTCCGCAAGGTTGGGTAAATGACACGGATCACCGTGTGCGCCGCCTGTCTGTCTGCGACACTCCTCCCCTCAGCTGCGGCTCAGCAACCCGCAATCGCAACGAAAGAACCTGCGAACTCTAACCCGTCGCGTCTTTCCGCAGAGCACCTTCAGGAGGGGCTGCACGCTTATTTGAGTTCAGCATTAAATCCGCGTAGGGACGAGGCGTCGCGATCGGTAAAGCTGGAAACGATAACCTTGCGCATCGACGACCGAAGCGGCGATCTCTCGAATGCCCAAGTTCACATCGCATACGAAACGCAACCTGGAGTAGTCGACTCGCCGCTCTTGAAGGATTTGGTGAAGTCGATGCTTCTGGACTTTCTGCGCCAAACCATATTGGACCGGGGCAAACAATACGAGTTGCGCGACCCGGCTCCGGGCTCTAAATCCACTCAAGCACAACCCGCAAACCGATCCGGCGAAGTTCCGATCGTCAAAACGGCAGTAGCACCGACTCCGATAATACTGCTGCCAGTAAATGGCGTGGAAGAACGCGTCAAAAAAGCCAGCGCTCCCGGGAAGCGCACCTCGCCTGTCGCCGTAAATCAACCGCCGAAAGGAAATCAGCTCTCTCCTGCGACCGGGATGGCACACACGCCGGTGAGTCCACCGACTGCCGCACTGCCAATCCGGAGACCATCCACGACTTCGGTCGCGAAGATCTCGCCCCCCATCCTCCAACCGCAGGCTCCGCCATCGCGCGCAGTGAACACCGCATTTCCTGGCTTGGCTGGCTTGTCGCGGACGCCGGAAACCCTATTTGCCGAACTGGGATTCTTCCCCCGTTCCATCGGAGATCTGTCGCCAGAGTCCAGCTTTGACATTGCTTACGCGTGCTACACGCGTGGTTTATACCGGGACGCTGTCGTAATGGCTGATCACGGCCTCGCCTTGCGAAATGACGCTCGCTTGGAATTCATCAAAGGCGTTTGCCAACTGCACCTGGGCCAACCGAATCCTACGTCGACAGCAAAGGCGTATTTCGCCGCACTCGCAGCGGGGAAGACATACGGGCTCGCACTGGCTCTTGAACGCATTAACGATCCGATGAGTGTTCGGTTTCAAGCAATTCAACCAGCGGCAAAGTGAGACGACTGATTGACACAAGCGGCTCTTGGCACCGGCCTGTTTCTTCCAAAGGCTCGACACAATGTGCTGGAATTCGCTTGAAACGCTGCTGACCATGAGAAAGGACAACGAGATGGCGAAGCGACTTGGATATGTTTTCTTAACTCTTGCCATTGCAGTGCTGTTCATGCATTGCGACGGCAAGGCCAGTTTGGCTGGGCACCGCTCAAGATGTTGTCAAGCTGATCGATGTAGCGCTCCGAACGCATGCTGCACATCGCAAGCCGGCTCGTGTGCTAAGTGCGAAATGTGCTGTCAGCTCGTCTGCTGTGGACCGTGCCAGCCCAAATGCGTCTCTGAACCCCCGATACCCAAGCCGCGGCTGCCAAACCTCACTCCGATTCCGGACGAGCCGCTTCCGAAGCCGATGGCGTCCGATGGGGCTGGTCGGTAGCCGCCCTTCAATCCACCGAGATGACCTGACGACTAACCAACACATCTGAAGACGGAGTGGTCGCCGTGCACGCCTTTCGTTGCTCAACATTGTTTTTG
>DASPSM010000135.1:0-9391 GCA_035623955.1 Planctomycetaceae bacterium | reverse complement strand
ATGCGCGTCGGCGGAAAGTATCGCTGGCGCTGGCGCAGCGACGAGAACGGCCAGGAGTTCGGATTCACGGGAGAGGTTCTGGAGGTCACTCCGCACGCGAAAATCGTGCATACGCAAATCTTCGATGCCGGAGACCTGGGCGTTTCCATGGGGGGTGAGCCGTCGATCATCACCGTCACCTTTCAGGAGACCAACGGCATCACAAACGTGACGACCACGATCAGATACGCCTCGAAGGCTGACCGCGACGCGGCGTTCGCAACCGGCATGACAGACGGCATGGAGATGAACTACAAGGTGCTCGACGGAGTGCTGGCCGAGGGGTGAAAAGGTGATTGGCGTTCTGCGCCGTTGACTCTGTTGTCGCTGGATTCGCAAGAATTCAGCCTTTCGTCCTCGTGAGAATCTGGCTTAGCGAAAAACGCCATTCGACTGACTTGAGGAGCTTTACCCAAAAACGGGGACTGACCCCCTACCGGAAGGGCAAACCAGCGCTCCAGCCGCAACGGGTCAGGGGTCTGTCCCCGTTTTTGGGCAAAGCCGACTTGAGGGGACACTTGCCCATGCGCATGAGGAATGAAACATGAAGGCAACAGCTTTGCTCCTGACGATGCTCGTGCCGGCTGTCGTATCGGCGCAGCAGAAGCCAACTACGGGTTACGCGCCGGTCAACGGCGTCAAAATGTACTACGAAGTCCACGGCAGCGGCGAACCGGTGGTGCTGCTCCACGGCGCGTTCATGACGATCACCAACAACTGGACCGGGTGGATCGACGAACTCGCCAAAACGCGGAAGGTGATTGCCGTCGAAATGCAGGGGCACGGGCGCACGGCGGACATCCCACGTGACATCACCTCCGAAAACCTCGCCAACGACGTGGTGGCGCTGCTCGAGCAGCTCGAGATCCCACGGGCGGACCTCATCGGCTACAGCATGGGCGGCGCCGTGGCGATGCAGTGTGCGATCCGCCATCCGGACAAAGTGCGAAAGGTGGTCGTCATTTCGTCCATGCTCCGCCGTGACGGCGCGGTCAAGGAAGGGGTCGACGCGCTCGCGAATCTCTCAGCAGACGTCTTCAAAGGCTCGCCCCTCGAGGCCGACTATAAGAAGCTGAGCCCAACGCCCGACGAGTTTCCAAACTTCGTCAAGCGGATGCTCGCCTCAGCTTCGCAAGGGCACGATCTCGGCGCCGACAAGCTCAAGGCCACCACGGCGCCGATGTTCTTCATCCACGGCGACGCGGATGGCATACGGCTCGAACACGTCGCGGAAATGTTCCGCCTGAAAGGCGGCGGGATCCACGGCGACATCAAGCCGCGCTCTGCATCGCGATTGGCCATCTTGCCCAACACCACCCACGTCACGCTGATGCAGCGCATGGCCGTCATCGTCCCGATGGTGAACGACTTTTTCGATGCAAAGCCGCAAAAGCAATGAAGCAGCTGTACGACATGTAACGGGTGGAGACTGGTCTTGATCTCTGGCCCATCGGTAAGAACCTTCGCAAATCGCGAGGGTTTTTAGTCGGGACGACAGGATTTGAACCTGCGACCTCTTGCACCCCAAGCAAGCGCGCTAATCCAGGCTGCGCCACGTCCCGTGCCCTGTGAGGCGCTTACAGTTATCGCAACGCAATCGTGTCTTTGCAAGGCCGGGTTCCGGCCGTCTGCCGACGCAAAAATTGGGCGATTCTATGCGCAGCGATGAATCACTTTCGGAGCGGTCAGCTTAATCCCCGCGGCGTTTTGCCAGTCAGTTTGTAGACGTAGGCCATGATCTCGACGAAGACCTGATACATCTCGACGGGGATTGCCTGGCCCACTTTGATCGTGCGGTAAAGCGCCCGAGCCAGTTCTTTGCGCTCGATGATCGGCACGCGGTTCTCGATGGCGATGCGGCGGATGCTGGCGGCAATTTCGCCCATTCCCTTGGCGACGACGACCGGGGCAGGCATCTTTTTCGGGTCGTATTTGATCGCGACGGCGATTTCGGTCGGGTTGGTGATCACGACGTCCGCTGTTCGCACTTGATGCAGCTCGCGGGCCTGGGCGACCTTCCTGTGGGCCTCGCGGCGGCGCTGCCGCATCAGCGGATTGCCTTCCATCTCTTTCATCTCGTCGCGGATCTCTTGCTTGGTCATCTTCAGATCCTGCTCGAGCCGCCAGCGTTGATATAAAAAATCGAGCAGGGCCAGGAAAACGAGAGCCGCCGACACTTGAAAGGCCAGCTTCACCAGCGCACCTTCCATAAAGACCAGCGTGGCACCCGGCTGCAAGCCGATAAGTTGCGTGACCTGCGGCAGCAGCGAGCCGATCGACCAGACGGCGATCGCGACGACGATCGCCAGCTTGGCAAGGCTGACGCCCAACCGCATCAGGGCAGTGACGGAGAAGATGCGCCGAAAGCCGTTGAGCGGATTCAATCGTCCCAATTGAGGCTGGAGCGCTTCCGGCGCGATCAAGATGCCGACTTGCACCACGTTCCAGATGAAGGCGGTTGCCATCATCGTCAACAAAACGGCCAACAGGTTCGGAGCGATCACCTGCAGGATGTTGCGGAACAGCTGGACAACATCGGTCGAGTCGAGTCTTTGACGTCCGGCGGAGCGCAAGAGCGCGGCTGTGAGTTCGGCCAGCGTGCGGCAGAGCGGAACAGCGAGCAGATAAAAGACGGTCGCGGCGCCCAGCATCAGACCGGCCGCAGTCAGGTCGATGCTACGCGCAACGTTTCCGCGCTCGCGCGCCTGCGTGCGGCGGCGCTCGGTTGGCTGTTCGGTTCGTTCACCGAATTCATCTGTCGACATGCGAAATCAAATATCAAACGAACCAGAAGGCCCGCCCAAAAAAGGGCCGCACCCCGCCGGTCGCGGACGTTCAGGCGGCTCCGACAGCACGGACGAGAGCATCGATTGTGGCGGGGACCAGATCGACGACCGCGCGTGCGATTCCCGACAGCGATGCGGTCAGCACCAGCAAGCTCACCGCGGCCCGGATCGGGAAACCGACGACCAGCAGGTTGATTTGCGGCACCGAGTGACCCAAGAATCCCATCGTCAATGCGACCAGCGACATCGAAGCCAGCAACGGAGCAGCCACCTGCACGCCCAGAATCAGCGATTGATGCACCAGGTCGCGCAGCAAATCGATCGCCGACATGCTGACAAAGGCCTCGCCGAGCGGTAACGACTGGAACGTGGAGACGAGCGCCGAGAGCATCGTCAGGTGATAGCCGGTCGGCTGCATGACCAGCAGGACCGTTACTCCGAACTGGAACAGAAACTGGCCAGTGACCGAGCCGGTGATGTTCAGGCTCGGGTCGGCAATTTGCCCCAGCGAGAGCCCAGTTTGCTGATCGATCAAATCGCCGGCGAGGAGGAGCCCAGTCAGGAGGGTGAAGACGCCCAAACCGAGCGAAAAGCCGACCGCCAGTTCGCAGAGGGCGACTCGCGCATAGTCGAGGATTGTCCGCGCGGGACGCAGCGCGCTCTGGAACTCGCTTCGCGTCAATCCGTCGGCCTCCTCTTTTCCGGCCGCGTGGCGGAGCATTTCATATCGAGTACGGAGCGACTCGGGGACTTCGTCCGCGGTGAGCCGGCCGTCGTGGTTCGTGTCGAGCTTGTCAAACAGCAGTCGGCTGTGATCGTGCACGGCGGGAGTGATCAAGAAGGCCAGCGACAGGATCAACAGCACGCGCAGGTTCCCGGGCACTAGTCGCTGGCCGAAAATCGGACCGACGATCATCAATCCCGAAAGCCGAACCAGCACCAGGGTAAAAGCATAAAACTGCGTCAAGGCGCCCTGCATCACGAGGCGCAGGGCCTGATCGTGAATGGGCGCCAAGGTCAGGCGATCCAATAGCGTGTCCATCGCCGTGCTTCGCGCTCCGCCCCGCTACAGTTGCGACGGGATGTTGTTGAAGATCTCTGTCGCGTATTCGACCATGCGGTGGATCATCCAGGGCAAAAGCAGCAGGCCGGCGAGCGCCATGGCGATGATCTTCGGCACGAAGCTCAGCGTCTGGTCCTGCAGCTGCGTGACAGCTTGCAGGATGCTGACGGTCAAACCCACGACGATGGCCATCAACATCACGGGCGCCCCCAGCATCAGCACCAGCGCGACGGCGCTGCGCGTCATTTCTGTGGCCTGGTCAACAGTCATATTCGTCGGCTTTCGTTAGGAGGCCTGCTACCCCGTCGCGGCCCGCACGCTTTCCAGCAGCATGCCGACCGTCAACGCCCAGCCATCGATCAACACGAACAGCAGCAGCTTGAACGGCAGCGAGATCAGCACCGGCGGCAACATCATCATGCCCATGCTGATCAGCACGGTGGCAATCACCATGTCGATCACCAGGAACGGGAGATAAATCTGAAAGCCGATGACGAATGCCGTCTTCAGCTCGCTGAGCATGAAGGCGGGCAGCAGGATGACCGTGTCGACCTCCTCCAAATCCTCGGGGAGCGTCGCCTTTTCGTTGGGGTGCTGGAATTCGAAGAACGTAACGAGGGCTTCGAGATTGTCCGTCCGCTGAATCTGCTCGATCATGAAGCGCCGCAGCGGGCGGGCCGTCCGGTGAAAGGCGTCTTCCAGTCCGATCGGCGCTTCGCCGGCCTTGGGATTGGAATACGGACGAATGCCCTGGTCGTAGGCTTCCTTCCAGACCGGCGACATCACCAGAAACGTCAAAAAGAGGCTCAGCGACACCAGGACCTGGTTGGGCGGCAGTTGCTGCGTTCCCAGCGCTTGTCGCAGCAGGCTGAACACAATCACAAAGCGGATGAAGCAGGTCGTCATGATCAGAATCGCCGGGGCGAGACTGATCACCGTCAGGACGAGCAGGATTTTCAGCGTTGTCGAGAGGCCCGAGGGCGAGAGCATTTGCTCGACGTCGACCGGGAGGCCGCTCTGCTGCGGGGCCGGCTGAAACTTCGGCCCCTCGAGCGGCCCCTCTGCCGCTCCTGCCCTGGCGTTCTCTATCACGCGCTGGCCGGGCTGCGCGATCGGCGGCTGTTGAGCCTGTTGCGCGGCGGTTCCCCGAGGGATCATTGCCAGGACGACCGACGCAAAGACCGCGGCAACGGCGATTTTGCCGCGGTTCAATCGTAGACAGCGCCATCGCGGGCCGTGCGATTTCAGGCGTGGGAGCTGCGGGCGATCAGTCACGGAACACCTCCGCAACGCCCGAATGGGGCGCTCCGCCGGCTGGCGTGCCGCGCAGGCGACGCAGCAACTCCTGCTCCGGATCAGCCAGTCGTGCGGATGGTGGTTCGTCGGCGATTGACGGCGCGGGCGCTCGTGGTTGCGAACGACGGGCTGGATCACTCTGGTGGCGTGGCTTTGTCTGCGGGCTTGCCTGGCCTTTCAGCAAGTTCAAGAAAGGCGAGCCGAGGCCCGGACCTCTTTTGTTCGCGCGGCAGATTCCGGCGATCAGGTCGACTTCGATGGGATCATTCACCTCGCCGAGGCCCTGAAGCCCCGAGGCCGACGAGCCGACGACGAGGATGCGCGAGCCGAGTCGCAACAAGATGATCGACTGACGCTGATCGAGGAAGCGGCGTCCCAGGACTTCGAGCGCCTCCGTCGGGAGGGCCTGACTGAATATCGGAGCGTGCCGGCGGAACAGCCGGGCGAGAATCAGGATCAAGCAAATAACGACGGCCAAAGCGCTAGCGGCAGTCAACGGCGACAGCGACGTCCCCCGTCCGTGCGTCTCGTGCGACTTTTGCTCGTTCGGGGATGGCGTCGCCCCGGAGGACGGCACTCCGCGAGACTTTTCCTCGTTGTGTTCGCGCGCCAGCTCCTTCCACGACTTGTGGTGTCCGGCGTGTGTCGCGTCGGTCGAATCGCTCGCAGGGACCGCTGCGTCCCGGCTGTCGGGCAACTGCGCGCGTCGCAGGGCCGCGCGAGAGTTGGCACTGGACGCTGCGGGATACGGCTCTTCAGCCTGGGACTGCGCGACGGCTTGCCCGGCAGCGGCGACGATTCCGGCGCTCAGCACAATCAGCCGAAACGCCGGCCTAAAGTGCTGGTGCGACAATTTCGGCCACCCGCACGCAGAAGTTGTCATTGAGCACCAAGACTTCGCCCCGCGCGACGAGCCGTCCGTTGACGAGAATGTCGACCGGGTCGCCGGCCAGTTTGTCGAGCGGAACGACCGATCCGGACTTCAACTGCAGGACTTCTTCGATCAAGAGTTCGGTTCGACCCAGCTCGATTCGCAGGTCCAGTTCGACGTCCTGCAGGGCGTTCAGGGCGACTCCGTCGCCGGACGTGAGGGCTCCTGCGTCGAAGGCTTTAAATTCAAAGGCAGCCGGTGGCCCGAGTTCAGGCGGAACTCCACTCCGTTCCTGCAGGCTGGGTGAAACAGCCGCCGCCAGCCCCGCTTCCGCCTGTTCCAGCAAACGCTCGGTGGGAGTTTTTTCTTTGGCCTCGCCCTGCGAGTGGCCGGCTCGCCCTGCCGTCGCTTCGCCCGCCGGCTTCAAATCTGCGTGCCCGGCGGAGTCGGTGGATAACGCGGCCGGCTTGGCTTCCCCGCCGCCGGAACCGGTGCCCGCGGCTTTGAGCAGCGCTTCAATTTCCTCCGGCTTGAGAAGATCGTCGGCCATACGCTCCCGTCACTGCTGCATGACGCGGATTTCGCTCACGACCACTTCTTGGATGTAAGGCTCGGGAAGCACGTTGTTCAATTGGCTCTTCAGTTCGCGCTTCATCAGGTCCAGCTGCGGATCGCGCAGATCCTTGATGCTCGACATCCGGACGACTTTTACGACTGCCTGGCGGAGCCGCGCCTTATACCGATCGCTGGCATCCGTAAAATGCGACTGGACGTCCGAGGAAACCGTGGCGAACAGCTTGAAGCTGACGTTCCACATCTGGGCGTCGTCGGGCTCGACCGAGACGCTGAAGCTGCCCACCTCGACCTCGACCAGGTTCTCGGCTTTCTGCGAATGGGACTCAGCGGAGCTGGTCCCGCCTTCGCTCGATTGCTCGCCGGTGCCGGCGGCATGCCCCTTTGGCAAGAGCAGCGCTGCCCCGACCGCCGGGAGAATCATGACCCCGGCGACGATTGCGATCAGTTTGACGCGTTTGCCGCTGAGCAGCTTCTTCTTGGGCGCGGGTGCCGCCTCGGCGGGCGCCGGCGCCGCAGCTTGTGCCGGTGGCTGTGTCATCGCTAACCGTTTGTCTCACGGGGCGCCAGAGAGATCAGCAAGCGGGCGTGCGGCCAAGACGCCGCACGAACATGTCCGTCGGGCGGCGGAATATAGGACGCAACTCAAATTTGGTCAACACGTTCTGATAAGCTGTGATGAGGTCGGGCGATTCGGCCGTCGACCCCAACTCGAAGGAGGTAGCGGCGTGCTTTGAATATCGGTCCGACGTTCGGCTCCTTATAATCAGGGGCCTCCGGGAGCGTCCGTCCCCGCGGGACGATCAAGGTTGCTGGTTCTTTGCCATTTCGGGGGCGATCGCGCTATCGAGGTTGGAAGTTTTCGACGTACAAAGGTGTACAAATTGGGTCAGCAGGCGAGGGCTCGTTTCGGGCCGCGTCTCGCAGCGAGTCCCGGGTCACGAATGAAGGAGAGCCAGCTCGATGACGCGTTGCAGGCACAATCCTTTGCGGACCAACGTTGAATCGCGAAAGCCAATGAGCTCCGGGCATCCGGGCCGCGTTCGGAGACCGGCGCTAGAATTGGCGTGCCTGGTCCTGGTATACGGGAGTCTCAGCCTCTCGGGCTGCGCACAGTCTTCGCTTGATGAGCAAGTGCAGGCGGGCGACAAGCGTCCGCGGGAGAAACGTGCCGTGATGGTTCGTGTGCGTGTGTTTGACAAACATGGCAAACTCGTCGGTCCCATCGAGATGCCGAAGGTTGAACTGAGTCAGACGGAATGGGCGAAACGGCTCACGACGGAGCAATTCCACATCCTTCGCAAGGCGGGAACCGAGAAACCGTTCTGCGGAACGCTCCTGGACAACCACAAGGAGGGGGTCTACACCTGCGCCGGCTGCGGCTTGCCCCTGTTCGCCTCGGACGCCAAGTTCCACTCGGGGACGGGCTGGCCCAGCTTCTTCCAGCCAATTGCGAAAGAAAACGTCGTCGAGCTGGTCGACAATTCGCACGGAATGCAGAGAACGGAAATTCAATGCGCTCGTTGCGGCGGCCACCTAGGGCACGTCTTTGAAGACGGTCCGCGGCCAACGGGGCTGCGGTTCTGCCTCAACTCCGAGTCGCTCAAATTCACCGACAAGGACAAATTGGCTTCTCTCGCCGACCCCGCCACCGAACAAGCCGCGGCTTTGCCGGAGGTCACGAAGGACGGCAAGGCGACCGCCGTGTTTGCCGGCGGTTGTTTCTGGTGCACCGAGGCGGCGTTCGAGCAGCTCAAAGGGGTCGCGGACGTCGAGAGCGGTTATGCCGGCGGCTCAAAGGATACAGCCAATTACGAGCGGGTTTGCCAGGGCGACACGGGACACGCTGAATCGATCCGCGTCACCTACGATCCTAAAGTGATCAGTTACGACCGGCTGCTCGACGCGTTCTTCAATGCCCACGATCCAACCGAATTGAATCGGCAGGGCAACGACGTCGGGACGCAGTATCGCTCGGCCATCTTCTACACCAACGAAATCCAGGAACGCGCCGCTCGGGCCAAGATCAAGCATTTGACCGAGGCCAAGGCGTTTTCCGATCCAATCGTGACCTCTCTCGAGCCGCTCAAGGAGTTCTACCCGGCCGAGACCTATCATCAGGACTACGCCAAGAAGCATCCGCACCAGCCGTACATCGCGCACCACGCGCTCCCCTTGGCGGAAAAGGTGCGCGAGAAGCTTCCCGATCTGATCAAGCCGGAGGAGAAGAAGCCGTAGCTCGGCCCGGACGCCGGCGTTGAACGACGCGGCCAATAACGCGACCACTGCGTGGTTCGCATGGAGAAATCTCTGACCTATCGCGGCGACCCGCGTCGGACCTTTGGAAGAGGTTTCCCCAGGACTGCTTCGAAATCCATGTCCCATAGCTGGCGGACAGCCACTTTCAGCTGGTCGGGCTTTCGCAAGTTGACGTCTTTCCGTTCACACCAGCGGATCAGTCGGCCTGCGTAATCTTGAAAGATCCAGGTCTCCGACCGCCAGGCCGACCTTCGGTACAGGCGATAGCGATGATCGCGGACATTTGTCAGACCGGCGGCATCGCAGAGCGGCAGACTCAGGAATTCGCAGATCGCCTCGTCCCACATTGGACCGCTGTGCGCCGGTCGATTGGCGGCGAGGAAAGGGTGGACGAGCTCCACGGTCAGGCACTCTTCAGGCTCATCCCTCGCCTTCAAGTAGTACCAGGGAACGTTGATGCAGGGCCAAATCTCTCCGGAAAACCCGTAGGTCCAGCCGCTTTGC
>DASPSM010000131.1:0-3014 GCA_035623955.1 Planctomycetaceae bacterium | reverse complement strand
CGCGTTTTCACCGGCAGCTCGGGTGTCGGCGTGCAGTTCGCCTACGAGCTTTATTCGCCCATCTCGGGCAGTCGTATGCCGGTGCAGATGATGATCGCCGACCGCACCCTCGATCCGCCCGGCGATTTCGGTTCCGAGCATACTGACGCGCTCTCGACTCGCGACATGGGATGGCTCATGGGCTGGGCCTGCGACGCCCAGGAAGCGTTCGACAATCACCTCATGGCCTATCGCATCGGCGAGGATCGGCGCGTGCTTCTACCCCAAATGGTGTGCCAGGACGGGTTCTTCGTCTCTCATATCACAACCGACGTCGAGTTGCCCGACCCCGGCCAGGTGAAGGAATTCCTGCCGCCCTACAAGCATCCCTACCCACTTGATCCGCGGCATCCTGTGTCGCACGGACCGCAGATCATGCCCGAGCAGGGTCCGCCGCTGCAGTTGGAGCGGGCGCGGGCCATGGAAGAATCGATGGCGGTCATTGAGGAGGTCCATGACGAGTTCGCGAAAATCTTCGGCCGGCGTTACGACCCCTGGCTGGAAGAGTTCATGACCGATGACGCCGACCTCGTCTTTTTCTTGCAGGGCGGCCACGCGGTGACCGCTCGTTTCGCGATTCAGCACATGCGCGATAGAGGCCTGAAGGTTGGTATGGTACGGCTGCGGACGATCCGGCCCTACCCGACCGATCGCATTAGAGAAGTCCTCAGCAAGTTCAAAGTAGTCGGCGTCATCGAGACCAACATGGGACTCGGCAGCGTTAGCAGCGGCGGCTCGCTCTATGCCGAGGCCTGCGCCGCTCTCTACGAAAGCCCACAGCGCCCGCTCGTCGTCTCCTTCATGGCGGGCATGGGAGGCGAGGCCATCGTGCTAAAGGAATTCTATTGGATGACGGAGAAAATGCTGGCAGCGCAGAAACGCGGCAAGATCGAAAAGCGCACGCATTGGGTCGGATTCGAAGAATAGTACTAGCGCCGGCGTCCCCCCGGCTTGACGGGAGAAGACGCCCGCCGCTCCACCAACAAGGAGGAATTGATATGGCGACCATTGAAGTTCAGCGGCAGCTGCTGCCGATTCTCGACAGCCCCAATCAAGGGGCGCGTTTTTATAACCCCGAATTACCGTCGAGCGAGCCGTTCGTCCCCGGCCATCGCACCTGTGCCGGCTGCGGGCCGTCTATCCAGTACCGCATGACCAGCAAAGCGGCGGGCGACAATACGATCCTGATCGGACCGACAGGCTGTATGTATGTCGCGAACAGTTCGTATTTGTGCACTCCCTACAATGTGCCCTGGGCGCACACCCAGATTGGCAGCGCAGGTAGCTTCACCGCGGGAGTCGCTGCCGCTTATGAAGCCCTTATCCGCAAGGGCAAGTGGAAGGGCGCGTATCCGAACATTATCTGCGAGGCGGGCGACGGCAGTGCCTCCGACATCGGACTCGCCTCCATTTCCGGCGCCCTCTATCGCAATCACGATTGCCTGATCATCTGCTACGACAACGAGCAGTACGCCAACACCGGCATCCAGGCATCGTCGCGCACGCCCTACGGTGGCATGACCACCTTCTCCCCGCCCGGCCCGGTGGTTCCGGAGGCGAAGAAGCTCTATCCCAAGGTCCTCGCCCGCATGATGGCGGCTGGCCATCCCCACTGCTATGTGGCGACGGCGAGCGTGGGCTACCCCATCGACTTGATGAATAAAGTGCGCAAGGGGCTCAACCACAAGGGCGCTGCTTATTTGATGGTCTACACCCCCTGCCAGAAGGGCTTCGTCTACGAGACGCCGCGCTCTATCGATCTTGGCCGGCTCGTCGTCGAATGCGGCCTCTACCCGATCTGGGAGTGGGACCCCGAGAAGCGTGCCTATGATTACAGCTTCCGCCCGCAGAACATGCGGCCGGTATCCGAGTACTTGAGGTTGCAAGGACGCTTCGGCCACCTCCATGCCGAGCACATCGCTAATTTGCAGAGGTTTGCCAACGAGCAATGGCGGATGATGGGTGTCGAACTGCCCGAGCCCTTGCTCCAGGCCGCCGAGGCGAAAAACCTGGCCAACATGGCGGCTGCGGAAGAAGCCGTGGCCGTTGCGGAGACTGTATGAATGCTAAGGCAACCCCTCCACCTGAGGCGCTTGAGCCGCAGGAAAGTTACATCGTCGGCGAAGGCAAGAAGCGCGCCGCGACGCGCGACGTACGGCCGGAGGCGGCGTTCGACCGCTACTACACCGTGCTCCGCGTACACGCTGGCGACGCGGTCCTCACCGACAATTGGCACACCAACGAAGTACTCGATCATACGCGCAACAACTTCGAGGGCTACACCTTCGCCATGCGCACGCTCGAGGCCTGGGGCGCGATGATCGAGAACGACCACCGTGCCTACTACACCGCCGGCGGGCGCGTGTGGGTCATGGATCTGGAACCCTCGGCCGGCAAGAAGGCGCGGCTGTCTGGCACCGGAGCGGGCAAGAAGTAGGATACGGTTGCGCCGCATCCTGCTCATCGACGACACGCCCGAGATTGCCGAGTTGCTGACGTTTGCCCTGCGCGACCGCGGCTACGAAGTCTTCGCATCGGGATATACCGCGGCCGTCAACGAACTGGTTCTCGAGCAACGCGCAGACGCCCTCGTGCTCGACTGTTGCGCTTTCGAGATGAGCGAATCGCTCTTCGACTCGGTGCGGCATCACCCGAATCACAGCGAACTGCCCGTCGTCATCATCAGTGACACGCCGGAGCAGGCTGACGCCAGCCTTCGCTCCCGGAACGCCAGCAGAGTCTTGCTCGTCCCGAAACCGTTCACCGCCGCGCAGGTCGCAAGAGCGCTCGACGAGCTGCTCAAATAAAGCTGGAATGAATATGCCGTTGTGGAGCATGGACGAGTGGCTGTACCTCGAGCGCGAGGTCGTCGCCGATCCGAAGGGCAGGCAGTGGACCGTCGCTCTGATGGACGTGCTCGGTCAGGAAGGCGACCCTGACATGCCCAACAAGTTGCTCGAACTGCAGTATTCCTC
>DASPSM010000117.1:0-4651 GCA_035623955.1 Planctomycetaceae bacterium | reverse complement strand
ACGGGCGGCTCGCATAGCGAGGAATCTCTGCCCGCCGATGGGCACTGAAGCGCCCCGCGGCCCGGCGCTAGGGAGTGCGTTCCTCGGGCCGATCTTCGGAGCTAGGCATGGGGGCGCTCGGCCCGGGGCTGGGGCTGGTTTTGGGAATGGGGCTCGGAGTGGGCGTGGCGGGTTTGCCCCATTTGGATTGACGCTGCACCTGCTTGCGGTATTGCAGAAGCCCGGCCATCAGGATGTCGATTACCTTTGCCAGCTCGGAGAGTGCTTTTGGGTAATTCTTCGCCTCAAGCGATCCGCGCGCCAAGGCGTGAGCGGCCTGCTGCGCAGGCCAATCGATCGCCCAGCGTTCCTCGCTTGCGGCCCGAGCCAGTTCGCCTTCGAGCGTGGCGAGATGATTCAGAAAGGCGACGCTCGATTTCGCCGACGCCGTGCGGTAAGGCCTCCAGACGGTGGTCTCGATCCCCTCCTCTCCGGCCGATCTGCTCCGCGAACGCCGCTCGAGCCAAACGGCAAATGCTCCGGCCGCGGCCAAGAGCGATCCCCAAAGCAAGCAGGCGCCTTGGACAAAATGCTCAAAGAGGATGCAGATCACTCCTCCGGCGAACAGCAGAGCGATGACCCACATTGTGATGATCCACCCCAGTCCAATGCCGGGGGCTGGCGGAGCCGTTTCCTCCTCGGGACCGCTCCCCGCAGAGCTGGCGACGCGCCCGATGACAACCGTGACGTTGTCGGAGCCACCGCGAAGATTGGCGAGGTTCACGAGCATTCGGCAGGCCTCCTGCGGAGGAAGCTCACGGGCAATGATGCCGATCTCAGCATCCTGCACGTGCCCAGTCAGGCCATCCGAGCAAATGACATAAACATCGCCTGGCAGCACCGCGTACGGTCCCTCGACGTCGACTTGCACAACCGGTTCGGGCCCCAGCGAACGTGTAATCACGTGCCGCGACTCATGCAAAAAGACTTCGTCGGGGCGCAGTCTCCCCTGCCGCATCAGCTCCCATTGCACGCTGTGGTCGGCGGTCAATTGATCGATCCGCTCGCCCCGGATTCGATAAAGCCGGCTGTCGCCGACATGAGCGATCACCGCACCTTGGGGGCAGAGAGCCAGCGCCGTGCACGTCGTACCCATTCGCGCAAAGTCGCGATTGAGCGAGCCCCGCTCGTTGATGGCGGCGTTGGCCGTCTCGAGCGACTGTTTGAGCGCTGTGCGGACGTCCGTATTGCGGATTTTGAAGAAGCTATGGCAGACGGTGTCGGCCGCGATCTTGCTGGCTAGCTCGCCGACCGCATGCCCCCCCATGCCGTCGGCCACCATAAGCAGGTGTCCGTGATCGCGCCAGGTGTCCGGGTCGTTGCACATCCGCACCGCGCACGAATCCTGATTGTTGCGTCTGCGAAAGCCAATATCGCTGACGGCGGCATAGCGGACCTGCTGATCCCAACGCATCATATTCATGTTATCCGGCCGCGTTTTCGCAAGTAAAGCGCCGTTCCTGGTCCGGCGGGGTGCGTAAACCCCGTGGCCGCAATCGCTACGGTCACGCACCGACAGGCCCAAATTGCCCGCAACTGACTGCTCTGGCAGGTCCGGCGGACGACGAATAGAATCCGCCGCCCGGAGGGCTGCGCGCGAAGTAAGCGGAGCTTTGGTCGGTAGATAGGTGCGACGCCCGGCGACTGAGCTTCGCGCGCGGAATATCGGAACACGTCTCGTCGAGTTGACAAGGGACCGCACACTTTTCGCGCGAGATTCCTGAGGGCCGGATCGCGTCGTCGCGTCGTTTTGAAACCTTCGCCATGCTTGAACCCAGCCAGCCCATCGGGACAGCGCCGGTTTCTGCACCAGCCGGCTCGGAGTGCCCGCGTCGTCCTCCGCTGGGGGGGCACGCTCGGCTGAGGGTGATTCTGATTCTTGCGGCCGGCTTTTGGGTGTTGTCTCTCAGCGGATGTGTGTACCGACGCCTCGTCGTGCGCTCCGATCCGCCCGGGGCCCAGGTGATCCTCGATGGACAGGAAGTTGGCACGACGCCCGTTGCCGTGCCGTTCACTTACTACGGAACGCGTCAACTCACGCTGGTGAAACCGGGATACGAAACCCGCACGGAACTTGTGCGGATTCCGGCTCCCTGGTACCAGTGGCTGCCGCTCGACGTTGTCTCGGACAACTTCCTCCCTCGGCAGATCAACGACCGTCACGAAGTCTGCTGGCAACTCACGCCTCAAGGCGTTGTGCCGCAGGAGAAACTGCAGGAACGCGCCGACTCGCTGCGATCCGAGGCCCACATCGGCCAGTGACGGGCGTCATTGCGCCGCGCATCAGCCCTCTGTTCGCGCATTACTGTTCGCGCGTTATTTGTATTCCTCAGCGGAAATGCGTACGTAGTCGCGCTTCTCGTGCGGCTTCGCACACTCGCAGCGCGCCCGAAGGGGCTATTCGCGGTAATTTTCGCTGCGCGCCCGCGTTTCGTCGTTCGGCCCGATTTTTGCGAGACGTGTCTCCGGGGATGCGACTCACGTATGTCCGCGGTCAACGCACAACTGCCAAAACTCAGCCCGAGGACTCGCATGGGCTTCGTCGTAAAGGTCACGGGCGATTCGCCGTCCGGGCCGCAATGGATCGGACAGAATACGCGCATCGGTCCAAAGCGCATGGGACCGCGTGACGAGGCGCGAGTGTTTCCGACCGAGGCCGAGGCTCAGTGGGAAGCCGAGATATTCCGCCTGCTGCTGCCCGACGGCGTTCAATTCGAAATCGAGGATGAGTAAGCGTCAGCCGAGTGTCCTGGGCACGAGACCTCAACCTGAGGCGAGTTACTCGCGCTGTTGCGAGCGAGGTATGGCCGCGTCTTGTGGCGGATCCTTCAACCCAGAGCTGCCACGCAGCGCTCCGCTGACTCCGACGAGCTCGGGATGGCGTGCGACCTTGTCACTAAAAACACGCAGGTCGCGGATCACCGGCTCGAGGTTTCGCAGCAGCATGGATGCCGATTCGGCAGAGCGGTTGAGGTTCGCATACAGTTGTGGATCGGCCGCCAGCTTGTGAATCGTCCCTTCCGGGCTGTTGACCATCTTGGCAAACATCGTCAGTTCCTCGCTGAGCGTTTCGACGTTGGCCAGCGTGTTCTCGATGCGGGTGGCCAGCGTGACGCCGTTCTTGGCCAGCGGGGCCGTGATCTCGTTGAGGTTGCTCAGGTTCTGGTCCATCTTCTGGACGGCGACGCGGACGGCCGCCACCGTTCGCTGAGTCTCTTCGGCCAAAACAGGCAAGGCGCTCATCGTCTTGCGCAGGCTTTCCTGGGTCTGCGGGTCTCCGATCAGGCGGCTTGTGTCCTGCAGCGTCTGATCGACGACCTTCATCGTGTGGGCCACTTCGGTGAGGGCGTCGGCCGCGCGGGCCACGACTGTGTGGAGGTTGCCCTGGTTGGTCTGCAGCACGTTATTGAGATTGTGTCCGACCGTCTGCCACTCGTGGCTGGTCTGCTGGAATGAGTCGATCAGCAGGGCGACATTTTGTTCCATCCGCGCGACGACATTGAGCGGGTCGATGGCCGGCTCGGCCTCGACGGTGTCCCCGTCTTTGAGAAACTGATTGCTTTTGCCCGGCAGGAATTCGATTGCCGAATCGCCCAAGAGCGAACTCACCAGCCGCACGCGGCCATCGGGCCAGAGACGAACGCCGTCCTTGATGGCCGCTTTGACAATCAGTCCGCCGTTGTCGTCGTCGAACTTCACGGCCGTGACGCTGCCGATGAGCACGCCGTTTCGCCGCACGGGAGTCGACACGGCGATGCCGGTCGCCGATTTGAACCGGATATTGATCGTATATTTCGGGCGCAGGTAGTTCTGGATCTCGCCGAACTGGAAGATCAAGCCGGCGATCGCGGCCAGTGCCAGGGTGACGAAGATCCCTACGCGTAACTGCAGCTGCCGCTCCGTCATCGTTTCGTCTCTTTTCGAGTTTGACTGCTTGGAGTTTGAGTCGTCCCCGATCGTCAAAATTGGCGCCGGGCATCGGTCGACCGCGGCCCTGACTTCACGTGAGCGAAAGTTCCTCGATTCGCTCGCCCGCGTTGCCGTTGACGAATTGCTCGACGCGCGGGTTGGTCGATTTCATCAGTTCCCGCGCGGTTCCCTCGAAGAGGATCTGCGGCTCCTCAGGTCCCAGCAGAGCTGCCGGACAAAGCATGAGCACGCGGTCGGCCACGCGCTCGACGGTTCGCATGTCGTGCGTGACCACGATGCTGGTCACCCGGCCGCGGCGTTTTGTGCGGAGGATCAGCTCGTTGATAACGTCGCTCATTACTGGGTCGAGGCCAGTGGTCGGCTCGTCGTAGAACATCACTTCGGGCTCAAGCGCCAGGGCCCGCGCCAGGGCGACCCGCTTTTTCATGCCTCCGGACAGATCGGCCGGCTTGCGGTCGCAGACGCCTTCACGCAATCCAACCTCGCGCAGGCGGTCGCGGACGATTTCGCGGATCTTCGTGTCGGAAAGATCGGTGTTCTGCCGCAGCCCGAAAGCCACGTTTTCCGAGACGCTCATGCTGTCGAACAGCGCGGCTCCCTGGAACAAGAAGCCGTAACCGAGCCGATCTTTGGCCCGCTGCCGCTCGGGCATAGCGGCCACGGGGCGTCCCCGCCAAAGGAC
>DASPSM010000111.1:0-2828 GCA_035623955.1 Planctomycetaceae bacterium | reverse complement strand
GCAAAGCTACCTCGACTCGAAGTACATTTTTCTCGGCAACATCGATCCCACGCTGCAGCGTTCCGTCCTGAAGCAGGTCGATGGGAAGCCCAAGGCTGTGGGCCTCGACACGATGAATTACTGGATTGGAGGGACGCCGGCGGAGCTGCGGGAAACACTTAGGCACGTGCACATTCTGACGATCAACGATGACGAAACCCGCCAGCTCACCGGCGAGCACAATCTGTTTCGCGCAGCCAAGCTCGTCTTCAAGATGGGGCCGAAGACATTGATCATCAAGCGCGGCGAGCACGGCGCGATCATGGTTCACGACAGCTTCGTGTTTGCGGTGCCTGCCTTCCCGCTGGAGGAAGTGCACGACCCGACCGGCGCGGGCGATACGTTCGCCGGCGGCTTCATGGGCTATCTCGCAAGCAAGGCCCGGGTTAACGAAGGGACGCTGCGGTCGGCCATGGTTTACGGATCGGTGCTGGCCAGTTTCACCGTGGAACGGTTTGGAGTCGAACGCCTGGCCAAAGTCACACGCAAAGAGATCGCGGCGCGTGCGCGGCAGTTTGCCCGCATCACCACGTTCAAGCTCTAGTCGCCAGTCGTTTGGCAGAGTTTGGACCGCGATAAGGATTCATAAGCGGCGTTTGCGAGCCAACCCTTCCACCGCGAATCGAATCCGAGTTGACGTGCTGCGCACGGGGATGCTATCAATCGTTGCGGTTTGGCAAAGGGACTTTCAGGCGTCTTGACATTTCCCTTGGTCCGCTTTCCCGGCCGTCGGTAGCGAGCGGCTTCGGGATCCCGCAAACACTTTTGGGGAGGCAAGGTTTGAACTGGTCGCGCTGGGCTGCGCTCATGTCGGTTGGCGGGATATTTCTGCTCGGAAGTTGTGGCGGCAGCAATGCGCCTCCGTTCAACGCCACGCCCGCGATCTCGAATTTGTTTCCGTCGAATATCACCGCCGGAAGCCAGGATTTCACTTTGTTCGTCGTGGGAACCGGGTTTATTTCGAGTTCAAAAGGCGTTTCGTTTGTCTACTGGAACGGCTTTCCGCGTTCGACCACGCTCAATCAGACCACTGGCCAGCTGGAGGTTCAGATCTTCGCTTCGGACGTCGCCACAGCGAACACGGTGAACGTAATGGTCGAAAACCCTGCGCCCGGCGGGGGCATGTCTGGGACAGCGTCATTCACCATCGAACCCGTCCAGGCAGGCGCGCCCACGCTCTCGATGATGTCACCCTTCTCGCCGCCGAGCGCTAAGGCAGGCGGGACCGACTTTACCTTGACCATAAACGGGAACAACTTCGCGGCAAATGACGCCGTCACATGGAACGGTTCGGTGCGGACAACGACGTTTGCAAATTCTGGGCAAGTCACTGCAGCGATCACGGCGAACGACATCGCGAATCCGGGATCCGGAAGCGTAGCCGTTTATACTCCGGGATTCGTGGTCGGCTCGGCCTCGATGAATTTCCCGATCACAGGCTCTAACAATCCGGCTCCGTCGCTTTCATCTCTATCACCGTCGAGCGCCTCGGCCGGATCGTCCGATCTGGAGGTCCTGTTGTCGGGTGGCGGCTTTGCCCAGAGCTCGTTCGCCGAATGGGACGGCACGCCGTTAGCAACTTCGTTCCTCAGTTCGGGGCAACTGGTAATACTGATTCCCGCGGCGGACCTGACGACGAGCGGCACATCGGCAACTATCGACGTGTCGACGCCGGCTCCCGGCGGCGGCACCTCCAAGCCCCTCACATTCAAGGTCAACTAGCCTCCGCGGAACGCTCGCCCTCTGATTCGGCTCGTAACTGTTAACGCGCCCCGCGCTTGCTCTGTGTGGACTCGTTGGGAGAATTTTCTTATTCTCGATTGCGCCACATGCCGCATCCTCTCAAGCCATCCGCATTGCGTCCCGGCGACCAAATCCGCGTGCTGTCGCTCGCAAGTCCCGTCCAGGAAGATCTTCTGCGCAAGGGTTGCGATGAACTTTCGGCGCTCGGCTACGATCCGCAAGTCGATCTCAAGAGTGCGCTTGCGCACGATAGTTTCTTCGCAGGGCCGGCACGCGACCGTTTCGCCAGCTTGCGGCAGGCCCTTAGCGACCCGGCGATTCGCGCAATTTTTTGCGCTCGGGGAGGCTATGGCTCGAACTATCTGCTCGACTGCCTTTCGTCCGCGCCAGCCGCTCCAAAGATCATCTTGGGCGCGAGCGACATCTCGTCGCTGCAGGTTTTCTTGTGGCAAAGGTTCGGCTGGGTGACGTTCTATGGCCCGATGGTTGCCACGAATTTCAATCGAGGCGCTGGCGCGCCCCACGGCTACGACCAGGCCAGCCTGCTGAGCGCCCTGACCGCGACAACGCGTGGCTGGGATCTGGATCTTCAGGGAGAATCGCTCGTTTCAGGGACGGCCGAAGGCGTTCTTCTCGGAGGATGCCTGACGCTTGTCGAGTCGACTCTCGGGACGCCTTGGGAGATCGATACGGCGGGCGCCCTCCTGGTTCTCGAAGATCGAGGCATGAAGCCGTATCAGGTGGATCGTGCGCTCATGCATCTCAAGCAGGCCGGAAAGCTGAAGGGAATCTCGGGAATCGTTCTCGGCGATTTCCCCGAGTGCCAGGGGCTGGCCGATGGTGAAACGGTGCGCGATGTGGCAAGCCGAATTCTTGCGTCACTTGGTGTGCCGGTCGTCTGGGGAGCGCCGATCGGACACACGGAGCGAGCGATGCTGACACTGCCGCTTGGCATTCGCGCCCGAATGACTGTTGCGGGCGCCGACAGCGCGCCGACGAGGCTCGATATCCTCGAACCGGCTTGTGTGGCCTGATTTGTCAATTTC
>DASPSM010000340.1:0-6902 GCA_035623955.1 Planctomycetaceae bacterium | reverse complement strand
GAATGTCGTGGCTGCGATCACCCTGCTGGAAACGACGGCGACCGTCGGGATTGCGGAGGAAAGTCCTCCTTTGAACGCGGTCCCCGGCTCTTGTAATGCCGTGGCCATCATTCAAATGCGGAACCTCGTCAACAGTCCATTGGGTCAGCGGGGGAAATGGTTCGACAAAGCTCAGCGAGCCTACGCCGAAGGACTCCTCTCCGGTCCTCCCTGGGTCAAGGAGATCATTCAAGCGACGTCGGTCCCGTCCGCGAAGGGGGCTGAGCCTCTGACCTACTCGATTTACGTGATGGATCGGCCCTCGATCATCGGAGACATCGCGAAGCACGAGTTGGCTTCCGTGGAAAAGATCGACGGGCACGGCGCCGTGATGTCCCCCCGGAATGTCTGCTTTATCCAGCTTGCTCCCGGACTGGTCGGCGCGGTGCAGCCGGCCAATCAACAAGCCGTAGCCAACTGGGTCCGTTCCTTTGATGAGAAGCAAGTGGCGCCGGTCGCCGCCGGAATTCGCGAGGCGCTGAGGACGCAGGAGAGCGCCCAGGTGTCGATCGCGGTCGACCTCAAGAACGTGCTCAAGCCGCAATACGTTCTCAATTGGATCGTAGGAACGCCAAAACTCCGCGCGACGGACGACGTCGAGGGGCTGGCGAAGGTCCTCGCGTCGCTGAAAATGGCCTGCTTGTCGGTTCAGGTCTCCAACTCGATTGTTGCGCAGCTGAAGCTCGATTTCGACGCGCCCGTCGAAAAGCATGCGAGCGGGCTTGAGAAAGCCGTCGCCCAGTGGCTCGATGACGCGGGGGCCCGACCTCATGCGCTCGCCGCCGCAAAAACCACCATCTCCGACAAGTCGCTGACCTTCGAGGTGCCGCTCGACGAAGTAGGCTTGCGCCGCTTGCTCTCCATTGTTCAGTCGCCGCACATTTCGGCCGAAGAGGTCCAGGGCGGCGAGAACAAAAAGCCGAATGCTCTGGCGTCGGCGGCTTATTACGACAAGGTTTGCGGTCTGTTGAACTCGCTGCTCTACAGGAACCGCGACGCCACGGAATACGAGAAGACGGCCCTTTGGCACGAGCAGTTCGCGCGACGGATCGCCGGACTCTCGACGACGGCAGTCGATCCGGCCCTTGTCCGCTGGGGCAGGAACGTGAGCAAGGAATTAATGGCTCTGGCGGCTTCGCTCCGCGGCGAATCCGTGAAGCTCGACGAACTGGAACGCTCCATCCGCACCGACGAGACCGTCCATTATCGCTGGTATGGCTATTCCCCCATCACGGGACCGCTCTACGTCCCCTTGTGGGTTAGCACCGTCGACAACCTCGATCAGGTCCGCGGTCGGCAGGAGTCGCAGGTCGAAAAGTCGGCCGGCCAGCGCGACGAGATCTGGAACATGCTCTACCAGCAGACGGCGGACGTCGCCCGGCAGATGGAGTACGCGTATCACATCAAGCTGAAATTACCCCAGTAGGCGACACACAGAACCCGATTCGGCCACCGGCGTGGCGAACCGGGCGGTGTAACCAGGATTGCCATCTGCCTGAAGGCCCCCAAAGTTGAACACCGAATCCCTCGACGTCATTCCTCTCTGGGGCTTCTTGATCGCTGCCATCGCGGTTGCGCTCTTATCGCTGGAAATCGGGTATCGGCTCGGCAAATGGCGGCACGCCCGCACCGCCGACGAAAAGGACGCACCCGTCGGCGCGATGGTCGCCTCCGTGCTCGCGCTGTTGGCCTTCATGCTGGCCTTCACCTTCGGCCTGGCGGCGTCGAGGTTTGATGCACGGCGGCAGGTCGTACTCGAGGAAGCCAATGCGATCGGCACGACCTATTTACGGACTCATCTCTTGCCCGAGCCCGAGCGCACCGAAACTGCCAGATTGTTGCGCGAATACGTCGATGTGCGGGTGAACGCCACGCAAGAGCGAATCCCCGAGGCGATCGCTCGATCAGAAGAACTTCACCAGCTGCTTTGGTCGCGCGCGACAACCGCAGCGGCGAAAAATCCCGGATCGATTATGACCGGATTGTTTATCCAATCGCTCAATGAAGTGATCGACCTGCACGCCAAACGGCTGCTTGTCGCATTGCGGAGTCGCATCGCACTTGCGATCTGGTTCACACTTTTCGCTCTCGGGTTCCTCGGAATGCTTTCGACAGGCTATCAGGCTGGCCTGTCGGCAACACGACGCTCACCGGAGATGCTGATCCTAGCGCTGGCCTTCGCTGGCGTGCTGTTTCTGGTCGTTGACCTCGACCGAGGGCACGAAGGGCTATTGCGCGTCAGCCAGCAAGCGATGATTGACCTGCAGCGGACGATGCATACGGATCGACAACCTCCGACTGAGTCTTCTTCTTCGTCTCAGAGACCGGGAAGCTGAGCAACAGCTATGAAATCCCCACGCGACACCATAACCGGCCCAGAGGCTGTCGGGTCAATTGATGCGATCGAGATTTCACCCGTCCCGCGCTACGCTGGACGGCCATAGCGTCGAGGCGGCGTCGCGGTGACCATCGAACGCCTGACTAACATTCTCGTCACCGTCACCCTCGTGGAGATGATGGCTGCGGTCGGGCTGGGCGTTCCCTTGGCCGATCTCGTCCGCATCGCAAGAAATGCCCGGCTCGTTCTGCAGGCTGCGATTGCCAATTACATCGCCGTCCCCGCAGTGACGGTCGGACTGCTCCTGTTCTTTCACGCCCCGCCGATGGTCTCGGCAGGATTTCTGATCCTTGCCGTGTGCCCCGGCGCCCCGTTTGGCCCACCTTGCACGACAATCGCCAGGGGAAACCTGGCGACGTCCGTCGGATTGATGGTTGTCCTGGCGGCCTCTTCCGCCCTCGTAGCTCCCCTTCTGCTTCGACTCTTGCTGCCTCTGCTGGCAGGCAACGAACCGCTTCGCGTCGATGCGATCAAGATGGTCACAACCCTGCTGATCACGCAGCTTGTGCCCTTGTGCGCGGGGCTCGCCGTGCGTCATTGGCGCCCCACTCTGGCCGACAGGCTTCAGAAGCCGGCCAATCGGGCCAGCGCGCTGCTCAACCTGGCGGTTGTCGCTTTTATTTTGTCCACGCAATTCGGCCTCTTGGCGGCGATTCCCCCCAGAGCGTATGCCGGCATGTCGGCCCTTTTGATCGCCAGTTTGGCGGCCGGATGGGTGTTCGGCGGTCCGGGTCGCGAGAATCGTAAAGCCATGTCGCTCACGACGTCGCTCCGCAACGTCGGCGTCGGCCTGGTAATTGCAACCGGCAGTTTTCCCGGCACGCCGGCGGTCACCGCCACCTTGGCTTACGGCCTTTGTGAGATCTTTGGATCGCTCCTGCTGGCCTTGTGGTGGGGGCACGCGGCGCTGCGGGGGCCGCTTGATGTGAAATCAGAAAGGCCGTTGGGCGCGGCTTCTGGAGGATCGATGTCATGACCGACGTGCTCCCAGTGGTCTACCTCGCGCGGCACGGTGAAACAGCTTGGAGCCTCTCAGGACAGCATACGGGGCTCACGGACCTCCCCCTGACTGAGCAAGGCGAGCAGACGGCACGGCGCTTGGGCGTACGGCTCAGAGAGCTCTCGTTCACAAACGTCTTTACGAGCCCGCTCCAGCGCGCGCGGCAGACCTGCGCGCAGGCCGGCTACGGCGACGTCGCTGTGGTTGATCCCGACCTGGTCGAGTGGGACTACGGAGACTACGAAGGCCGCCGTACGAATGAGATCGTCGCCGAGCGCCCGGGCTGGAATCTGTTCCGCGACGGCTGCCCCGGGGGCGAGTCTCCACAACAGGTTGCTGCGCGTGCGGACCGGGTGATCGGCCGATTGCGCGCTCTCGAGGGAAATGCGCTGCTCTTTTCAAGCGGCCACTTCATACGAGTCCTGGCGGCGCGATGGCTGGGACTCGAGCCAACGTCCAACAGCAGGTATTTTTCGCTGAGCACAGCCAGCTTGAGCGCGCTGGGCTACGAACGCGATCTTTCGCGGCCGGTGATCCAGCTTTGGAACGAGACGCGACATGTCAGTCGATGAACCGCATCACAAAGGATCCAGAAATGAGCAAAACTAAAGTTTCCGCTGCTCCGGCGGCGGCCTCGCAGGAAATTACCAGCTTGCTCGCGCAGTACGGGTGCGGCCCCATTCGGTTTACGGGCGCGGACGACGCGCTCTACGAGCGACACCTGACCTTCGATCACGTCGTGCGCCTGGCGGACGCCAGCCCCCGAGATCGCTTCGAGGCCTTTGCGAACTCGGTGCGGGACGTTCTCTCTCAGCGGTGGGTCGCGACGAACGACACCTACGATCGCGAGAACCCGAAACGCATTTATTACCTCTCGATGGAGTTCCTGATCGGCCGTTCCCTGGCCAACAACGTCACGAACTTGTTGCTCGACCCGGTCGCCAGACACGCTGTCGCGCAGAAGCAACTCAGCCTCTCCGAGATTCTGGAACAGGAGCCGGATGCCGGGCTCGGCAACGGAGGGCTCGGCCGCCTGGCCGCCTGCTTCCTCGACTCGCTGGCGACCATGCAGCTTCCCGCGATGGGTTACGGGCTGCGCTACGAGTACGGCATCTTCCGACAGTCGATTCAAGACGGCTGGCAGCGGGAGCAGCCCGACAACTGGTTGAGGAGGCCCGATCCGTGGGAGGTGGCGCGACCAGCCGAGCGAGTCGAGGTCAAGCTGAATTGTTCCTTCGAGGTTCACGGCGGATCGCTGCGACCCATTCTCGGCCAGCCCTCGAGCCTGTTCGGGATTCCCTTTGATCGCCCGGTCGTCGGCTACGGCGGCAAGACGATCAACACGCTCCGTTTGTGGGCGGCCGCCGCCTCCGACTATTTCGACTTCCAGAAGTTCAGTGAAGGCGACTTCGTGGGAGCGTTGGCTGAGACTTTGACCGCCGAATCAGTGACGCGCGTTCTCTACCCGGACGATTCGACGGCCCAGGGGCAAGGGCTGCGATTCGTGCAGGAGTTCTTTCTCGTCGCCTGCTCGCTCGGTGATCTGGTCAGGCGCTTTCGTCGTGCGAACAACGATTGGAGCTTGCTTCCCGAAAAAGTGGCCATCCAGCTCAACGATACGCATCCGTCGATGGCGGTCCCCGAGCTGATGCGGATCCTCCTCGACGACGCCCACCTGGGATGGGACGAGGCCTGGAACCTCACTCAGCGGACGCTGGCTTACACGAACCACACGCTCCTGCCCGAAGCCCTGGAAAAGTGGCCGCTCACCTGGTTCCACGTCCTGCTGCCGCGGCAGCTCGAGATCATTCTGGAAATCAATCGTCGACTGATTGAGTCGGTCAAGACTCGTTTTCCCAACGATCCTGGTCGCGTGCAACGCGTGAGCCTCGTCGAAGAAGGGGGCGAGCGAAAGATCCGCATGGCCAATCTGGCCATCGTCGGAACGCACAGCACCAACGGCGTGGCCGAGATCCATTCGGAGCTGCTGAGAACAAAAACGGTCAAAGACTTTGCGGACATGTTCCCGGAGCGCTTCAACAACAAAACCAACGGCGTTACGCCGCGGCGCTGGTTGCTCCTGGCGAATCCGGGGCTGGCACATGTGATTACTCAAGCGATCGGCGATGAGTGGATCTCCGACCTGAGTCAGTTGCAGAAACTCAAGCCGTTGGCCGGGGACAGCAATTTCCGCCACGCCGTCGACAAGTCGAAGCGGCTGGCCAAGGAGGAGTTCTGGGTTTGGCTCAAGACAACCCGCGACCAGATCGTGGACCCGGACACGATCTTCGACTGCCAGGTCAAACGCATCCACGAGTACAAGCGGCAGCTCTTGAACGCGCTGCGAATCGTAGTCCTCTACAACCGCCTGCGGGAGAACCCGAAGCTTGAAATGCCGCCGCGAACGTTCATCTTCGCCGGCAAAGCGGCACCCGCCTACCGGCTCGCCAAGCTGATCATCAAATTCATCAACAATCTAGCCGGCACCATCGACGGCGATCCGGCCGTCCGCGACCGAATCAAAGTCATTTTCCTGCCCGAGTATTGCGCGACGCTCGCCGAGCGATTGATCCCGGCTAGTGACGTCTCGAATCAGATTTCCACCGCGGGCTACGAAGCCAGCGGGACGAGCAACATGAAGTTCATGATGAACGGGGCGCTGACCCTGGGCACACGCGACGGCGCGACGATCGAAATGGTGAAAGAAGCGGGCGAGGAGAACTTTTTCCTGTTCGGCCTGACCGCCGAACAAGTTGCCGACAGCCAGGGCTGGTACAACCCGCGCTGGCACTACGAAAACGAGCCCGAAACGCGTGCGGCGCTCGACCTCATTTTCTCGGACCATTTCAGCCGCTATGAGCCGGGAGTCTTCGCGCCTCTGCGGGACGTGTTATTGACGGGGGACCACTACCGGCACCTGGCCGATCTGAGTTCGTACCTTGCAGCCGATTCGGCGCTGACGAAACTATACGTCGACCGCAATGCGTGGCTGCGCAAGGCCATCCTGAACGTCGCCGGTTCCGGGAAATTCTCCAGCGATCGCACGATCGCCGAGTACGCCTCGGAAATCTGGAACGCCGAGCCCTGCCCCGTGACCTGCCAATAGTCGGCGGACAGATTCCCAACGACGAGGGCCAATCGTGAAAGCAGCTGTGATCAGCAGAGGTGCTCCGCTGGGCGCTAGTATCTGTGGGGGCGGCGCGAACTTCAGCCTGTATTCCCGCGGCGCGACTGGCGTGGAACTGTTGCTCTTCGATCGCGAGGATGACGATCGACCGGCACGCGTCGTTCCCATCGATCCCGCGACGAACCGCAGTTATCACTACTGGCACGTGTTCGTCTCTGGAATTCGCCCCGGACAGATTTACGGCTACCGCGTCCAGGGACCCTCGGCTCCCGAAAACGGACTGCGCTTTGACTCGACCAAGGTCCTTCTCGATCCCTATGGCCGGGGCGTGGCAGTCC
>DASPSM010000032.1:0-5319 GCA_035623955.1 Planctomycetaceae bacterium | reverse complement strand
TTCGCAAGCTCTCTACAATCCCGGACCCTTTGGCCCAGGACCCCATGGAGCGGTCCCGGATGGTCTCTTCACGTCTCGCCTTTCTCAAACACCTCATTCTGGCAATCGGATCATTGGGGCTGTGCGTCTGCGGCACGGAGCTCGCGCTGCACGTCTACCAGTCGTGGGCGGAGTGCGCGGTGTGCCGCGCCGACAAAAGTGCTTGCTCGCCCTCCTGGACGGTGCATCACGCGCTCAAGCCGGAGGTGCACG
This sequence comes from Planctomycetaceae bacterium, assembly GCA_035623955.1. Taxonomy (GTDB): domain Bacteria; phylum Planctomycetota; class Planctomycetia; order Planctomycetales; family Planctomycetaceae; genus DASPSM01. The sequence goes on along the minus strand of DASPSM010000032.1, from coordinate 5,067 downwards.
TCACGGTCGTTGATCCGGACCTGGGGACTGAGGTCCGATGGGGGACCAACAGCCTCGGCCTGCGCGGGCCCGAAATCGAGGTCCCCAAGTCGCCCGGCACCTATCGAATTCTCTGCTTAGGCGACGACTCGACGCTCGCGCCGGAAACCAACCAGGATGAAACGTTCTGCGCCCGGCTCAAGGAGCTGTTGCCCACGAACAGCTCGGTGACTCTCGAAGTGATCAACGCCGGCTGTCCGCAGACCGGTCCGCTGCTGGGATTCCTGTCGCTGCGCCATCGGCTCTTTGCGCTGGCTCCGGACCTTGTGGTTTTCAACTTCGATATGTCGAACGTAGCCGAGGACCACCGCTGCCGACGCTCTGTGCGGATGAACGGCAATGAGCCTCTTTACTGTCCGCATCCCGACCTCGAAAGACAGCGGACCGCGTCCGAGGTGTTCTGGGTCGAGCGGCTGTTGCTGTGGCAGCACGCCAAGCGAGGCGTCGGGCACCTGCTGGGTGCGGAAGACCCGACGGAAGACGTTCGCGATATCGACGCGCCGCAGGGCGCCTACGCCTGGCAGCGGGACGACGCCCCCGACTGGTCGGTCTACATCGATCAGACCCTCGAGGTGTTGGGCCAGATGGCGTCGGCTTGTCACCGGGCCAATTCGGAGTTTGTCGTCGCGGTGATTCCCAGCCCGTGGCAGATCTCGGCAGACGCCAGCAATGGCGCTGGCGTGCGGGAGCGGGCCGGCTTGCAAGAGCGCGTCCTCTATAAGAGTCGGCTGCCTTTTGACTCGCTATCGGCTTACTGCGAGAAGGCCAATATCCTGTATTGTGAGCCTTCACCCGCGTTTAGCGGCGCCGAGCATCCGGAACGCCTGTTCCGAGAAAACGTCGCTCGCTTTTCAGCCAGCGGACATGAACTGTATGCTCGCGTCCTGGAGAGGTTCCTGGTCGCGAACGTTGTCGGGCCCTGGCGGGTAAACGGGACGCTCCGACCGGAGGGACGGTTCTCAGAACGCGATTTTTCGCAGCCGGGACCGTCGCCAGTGCGGCACGCCGACGCCCGGAGCGACGCGGAGCCGGTTTCGCCCGCTCAATTTCGTCGTTGAGGCGAGTTTGGTTCTTCTCGCAGTTTACTCCCCGACACGGTTCAATCCTTAACACGGTTAACTAAAATAGAGCAATGGGAGGTTAGCCGACCGATGGGCCCGCGAAAGCGGGCCGAGCCATTTTGGGAATTCGTCCTTCGCTCGCGCCGAGAGCTCTCACTCAAACTTGCGCTTTCAATAGAATCCGGCATCAGCGAAAGTCTCCTGTCGCTTCGCTGCGCCGGAGGGAGCTTCGATGAGTCAGTACGAGACCACCGTCCGGTATTTCGACCACGCTGCCAACCTGATGGGCCTGTCGAAGAATATGCAGGCCCTGCTCCTGATCCCGGAACGCGAACTCAAGGTCCAGGTGACCCTGGAGCGCGACAACGGCGAGATCGCAACGTTTATCGGCTATCGCGTGCAACACGACAGCGCCCGGGGACCGATGAAGGGGGGCCTTCGCTATCACCATGAGGTCGACGCCGACGAAGTTCGCGCGCTGGCCACGCTCATGACCTGGAAAACAGCCGTCGTCAATATTCCCTATGGCGGCGCCAAGGGAGGAATTTCGATCAATCCGCAGGAGCTCAGCCAGGGGGAACTCGAGCGGGTGACCCGAAAATTCGTCGACGCCATCCACGATATGGTCGGTCCCGACAGCGATATTCCCGCGCCCGACATGGGAACCAACGCCCAGGTCATGGCCTGGTTCATGAGCCAGTACCAGAAGTATCGCGGATTCAATCCCGCCTGCGTGACGGGCAAGCCCCTCGAGCTCCACGGGTCCGAAGGGCGAGAAGAGGCGACGGGTCGCGGCGTCGCCACGCTGACGGCCGCCTTGCTGGATCGCGTCAAGCAGCCGATCGTGGGCTCCACGGTCGCCATCCAGGGGTTCGGCAATGTCGGCTCGTTCTGTGCGCAGTTCCTGCATGCCAAGGGAATGAAAGTCGTCGCCGTCAGTGATAAAGACGGCGGCATCTTCAACCCGCAGGGACTGGATATTCCCGGTTTGCTGCAGTTCTGCCGCGACCAGGTCAGCGTCCGGGACTTTCAGGGGGGCGAACAAATCACCAACGAAAGGCTGCTGACGTCTCCCGTGGACGTTCTGATTCCGGCCGCCCTTGGCGGCGTGCTGACCAAGGAAAACGCCAAGGACGTACGGGCCAAATACATCGTCGAGGCGGCCAACAATCCGACGGTTATCGATGCCGACGCGATTTTTGAACAACGCAAGATGCTCGTCCTGCCCGATATCCTGGCGAATGCCGGGGGCGTGACGGCCAGCTACTTCGAGTGGGTGCAGAACCGGCAGCACTTCCGCTGGGACCTGACCCGCGTGCGGAACGAGCTGGACCGGATCCTGCTTGAAAGCTTCGAGAAAGTTTGGAAGATCGCCGAGGACAAACGGGTTTCGTTACGTACGGCAGCGTACTTGCTAGGAATTGGCCGCGTGGGCCGGGCCACCGTCCTGGCCGGAATCTCATGAACAACTTTGGATGCGTTTCCGGAATCAGCTCGTCGGGACGATTTGTGCCGGCGATTTTTCCAGCGCTGGAAGGCCGGAAACTCGTCCTCGTTGTAAGACGATGCTGCTCGAAAAAGGACCGTCCATGACGAACGCCACCACGGTTGTTTCCCCGATTTTCGACGGTTTCACCGCCGAGGAATACGAAAGTACTCTGGCCCTGCTCGAGCAGCGCTCCTACGCCAAGGGGGACGTCATCCTGCACGAGGGGAAGTCGGAGCAGGCGCTGTGGATCCTCATCAAGGGGACGTGCGAGGTCGTTAAGAAGAACAAGGGGACGACGCTGCATACGCTGGCCACCCTGGAGTCGGGCTCTGCCTTTGGGGAAATGTCGTTCTTCCAGAAGGCTCCCCATTCTGCGACCGTTCGCGCCTCGAGCGCCGTCAAGGTGCTGCGAATGACGCGCGAAAACTACGAGCAATTGCACACTCGAAATCCCACCGCGGCCTACAAAATCACGCAGATCGTCGTGTCGCTCTTGGCCGAGCGGCTCCGGCGAATGGACGAATGGATTTGCGACCACGTCGAACAGGCCGACGGAGCCCCCCACCGCGAAGAGTGGCATGACTTCCGCGCCAAGCTCTATTCCGGCTGGCCGTTCTGAACAGAAGCACGAACGACGCTCCGGCGCGCAAACCCGCGTTGACTCGGATTTTGCGTTGGCCGATACTGCCAGTATGAACGTTGGTTTGGAAGTTGCGGCCCCCGCCGATCTGGCCGAATACACCCGGCAAGTCGCTTCGCGCGCCAAGCAGGCGGCACGCCAATTGGCCATGGCGACAGGCGGTCAGAAGAACGATTGGCTCAAGCGATCCGCGGAACTCATTCGCGAGCGGTCGAAAGGGCTGATCAAAGTCAATGAGGGTGACTGTACGGCTGCCCAAGCGGCCGGGCTGAGCGCCGCTCTCATCGATCGACTGCGGTTGTCGGAGCCCCGGTTGGAGGCGATTGCCCGCGGCCTGGAGCAGATCGCCGAGCTGCCCGAGCCGGTGGGCGAGGTTTTCGACAGCACCGTGCGACCCAACGGATTGCTGGTGACGCGCGTGCGCGTGCCGCTCGGCGTCGTGTTCTTCGTCTACGAGTCGCGTCCGAACGTGACCGTGGACGCGGCCTCGCTGTGCGTCAAGAGCGGCAACGCAGTCATTCTTCGTGGGGGTAAGGAGGCGCGGCTGAGCAATCGAGCGTTAGCAGATCTGTTGATCGAGGCGCTCGGCATCACCGGATTGCCTCGGGATGCCGTGCAGCTGGTCGACACGACCGACCGCGAGGCGATCGGGCACTTTCTTAAGCTGCACGACCAGATCGACGTGGCGATCCCGCGCGGCGGCCGCTCACTGATCGAGCGGGTCGCTGCCGAGGCGACGATGCCTGTCCTCAAGCATTTCGACGGCGTGTGCCACGTCTACGTCGATGCGGCCGCCGATCTCGCGATGGCCGAAGCGATCCTGATCAACAGCAAGTGCCAGCGTCCCGGCGTCTGCAACGCGGCCGAATCGCTCTTGGTGCATCGCGACGTCGCCGCGAGGTTTCTCCCGCAGGCCGGAAAGAGCCTGCGAGCTAAAGGCGTCGAGCTACGCGGATGCGAACGCACGCGAGCGTTTATTCCCGAGGCCCGGCCAGCAACCGAAGAGGATTATCGCACCGAGTATCTCGATTTGATCCTGTCAGTGAAGGTCGTCGACTCGCTCGCTCAGGCGATCGATCACATCGAGATCTACGGATCGCATCACACCGACACGATCGTCACGAACGACCTGTCGGCGGCGCGCGAGTTCACGGGGCGCGTCGATTCGGCCGCCGTGCTGGTCAACGCCAGCACGCGGTTTAACGACGGCGGCGAATTTGGCCTGGGGGCGGAGATTGGCATCAGCACCGACCGGTTTCACGCGCGCGGGCCCTGCGGATTGAAGGAACTCACCAGCTACAAATACGTCGTTCACGGAACCGGACAAGTGCGGAGCTGATGCAATTCGTAAGGCCGGCTCTGCCTGCCTTACTTAATTCCGGCAGGCAGAGCCTGCCCGACAGCTGCGCCCGCGAAACTGCGGGGCAGGAGGCCAGGGATGGCGGATATTCTCAGCCAGTCGGAAGTCGAATCGCTGTTGGCCGCGCTCGATACCGGCCCCCAACGGGCCGAACCGCAGCAAGCGCCCACGAGTCGCTCGGATACCTACGGCGGCCAGGTCAGCGTCTATGACTTCAAGCGTCCCGAGCGCGTCTCCAAGGAGCAGATGCGCGCGTTTCAGGCCATGCACGACGGGTTCAGCCGCGAATTCGGGGCCGTGCTCAGCGGCATGCTGCGGACGATCGTCGAGGTGAAGTTGAGCAGCGTCGATCAGCTCACGTACGGCGAATTCGTCTTCAGCCTCGAGAACATGACCTGCTTCAACGTGATGCGGGCCGAGGGGCTCGACGGACACATGATCCTCGACCTGACTCCGTCGATCATCTTTCCGATCGTCG
>DASPSM010000077.1:0-6652 GCA_035623955.1 Planctomycetaceae bacterium | reverse complement strand
CGACCACTTTCCACAACCGGGCCTTCGAGGCCAGGATCTTGCGTATCGACTCGGCCTCAGCTCGTTTCTCCTTCAACTCCTCGAGGATGCGATCGATTTCCAGCGACGAGATGCGATACAAGGCCAGCTCGAGGACCGCTTCGGTTTGCGCCTCGTCGAGCGGGAAGGTCTTCATCAACTTGGCCGCGGCGTCCTGCTTGCCGGCACTGGAACGGATGATCTTCAAGGCCTGGTCGAGCCCCTTGAAGACAATCGCGAAGCCCTCGAGGATGTGGATCCGCCGCTCGAGTTCCCGCAGCTTGAACTCGAATCGCCGCGTGACCGTCTTGAAACGGAAATCGAGAAACTGGCGCAGCAGCTCCTTGAGGCTCAGTCGCGCGGGAACGAGCGCTCCATGCTCGTCGGGGACGAGGCACGTGGTATTGAATGCAAAGTTCTGCTCCAGAGCCGTGTGCCGGTACAGGTATGCCATCGTGGCTTCGGGATCCGAACCGGGCTTCATCTCCAGCACCAGCCGCAGGGGCTGTTTTTCGCTGCTTTCGTCCGCGACGCCGACCAGCTGCGGCAATTTGCGGGCGTTGATGATATCGCCGATCGCGGTCAGCAGCGGGCCCGTCTCGACTCCGTACGGAACCGACGAGAGCACGATCCGCGTGATCGTCTCCGCCTTACGATCCTTCTCGAGCTTCCACTCGCCACGCACCTTGATCGAGCCGCGACCTTCTTCGTAGGCCAGGCGGATCGAGCGGCGGTCGGTCACGATTCGTCCGCCCAATGGAAAGTCGGGGCCCTTGACGAACTTCATCAGCTGCGCGACGGTCGACTCGGGCTCGTGAATCAATAACACGCAGGCCTTGACCGCTTCTCGCAGATTGTGCGGGGGAATGTTGGTCGCCATCCCCACCGCGATCCCCTGCGTGCCGTTGACGAGCAGATTCGGAAATCGCGAGGGAAGCACGACAGGTTCTTCGCGCGTGGCGTCATAGTTCGCGCGCTTGTCGATCGTCTCAAACCGCAACTCGCTCATGAGCTGCTCGGCAACCGCGGTGAGCTTCACCTCGGTGTATCGCGCCGCTGCTGCGGGCAATCCGATAATCGACCCGAAGTTGCCTTGCCCGATGACGAGCGGGTAACGGAGGCTGAAATCCTGGGCCATGCGCACAAGGGCATCGTAGACGGCCACCTCCCCATGCGGGTGATAGCCGCCCGTCGTGTCGCCGCAAACCTTGGCGCTCTTACGAGTTTTGGCGTTGGCCGTCAGCCCCAAGTCGTGGTGCATGACGTACAAAATGCGGCGCTGGACCGGTTTGAGGCCGTCGCGGGCGTCGGGGAGCGCTCGCGAAGTAATGACAGACAGCGCGTAATTGAGGTATCTGCGGCGAGTTTCCTGGCTGAGGGAGACGTAAGTGATTTGATCGCCGTTGTCGCCGTTCGCGCCATTGCCGCCACTGACAGCGGCCGTGCGCTTCGGGGGGGTGCCACCTGCGGCTTCCGCGTTTGGATCCTCCGGTTTGAACCCAGACGCGTCGCCGGACGATCGAGACCCCTTCTTAGCCAACTCACCCTCCCGGTATGCCGTGGCCCGACGGGCCACCAACCAGGTGCGGCTACCGTCCCGTGACTCGGCAATTTGGCCGGATTTTAGCGATTGCGCCCCCGACGTTACAGAGTATTCCGGTTGTGCCGTTTAAGCCGGACGTCGCTACCCGACGCATGATCGATGCGGCCGTTACGGCCCGAAAAACTGTTTCGAGCGATTCGATTCACCCGAATCTTGTTAGTGCTTGAAGGGAACAGTTCGTCCACGCTGAGTTCGCCTTGTGCACGGATGCCGGGCGTTCTCGAGCATGACGGACGGGGTCGAAACGGATTCAGGGAGGAATCGATGGCTCGAATCACACTTCGGGCGGCCGCCTTCACGACTATCGTGTCGGCCTGCTCGCTCAACTGTTGTCTGGCTCAGTCTTCGTCCAGCGACTCGCCGCCGCCTGCCCCGGCCAGCGCACCGGCAGAGTTGCCGTCCAGCGCTGCGCACGAAGGCCGGCGACTCTCCGCCCAGCCTTCGGCGTCCGCTCCCGATGCGGCCCCCAATCCGCCGGGCTACGCGTACGATCGGACGGTCCAGCAAGTCGGTGCCAACGTGCAGCACAACGTCGTGGTGCACGCCGCCGGCCCCGTCGACGCGCCGCTTTACCTGCCGCCGACGGCTCCGAACATCACGCCGACGGGATACCCGTATCTCAACGCTCCGATGTATCCGTGTCCGCTCCCGTACATCCCGTATCAAGTGGGCGCGACGCTGATCACCAACCAGGCGTTTGATCCCCACGAGATGCTTTACCCGCACACTTACCGCTCGATCTACCCGCCGTACTACTACGAAGTCTCGGGCGGCTGGAAGGTCTTTCCCTGGGGTGTCGCTCAGAGCGAGCACTGGAAGCTGCGCGGGACCTACGTGTCGGTGAAGTACAAGTCGGGATGGGGGCTCTTCAGCGGCTGGTGCCCGCCCGCAGTTTGGAAGTACGCCGGCAACCCGCCGATCTTCCAGACCTGGACGGGCCATCGCTGGAGCGCCGACTAAGTTCGCAGATTCGCATCCGCCTGCTGAATCGCTCGGACCAGGGTTCGCACGCGTCAGCAACAGCCCCGAGATGTTCGCCGCGATTTGCACTCAGAAAGAACCTCCCATGCTTACACCCAACTGCCGCGTGCTCTTCACGATGGCTTGTGTCGGTGTCCTGGCCACGCTGGCCATGGCCACGGTGCAGGCTGGCGACTGTCAAAGCGATCGGATCCTTCGCTACTACGAACAATGCTACGGACCGCGGGGCCCCTACTGCATCAGCTGCGATCGGTGTGCCCGAATTGCGCAAGCCAACTGCCCCGACCCGAATGATTGTTGTTGTCAGCGCTCGTGCTGCTATCGCAAAGTGCAGCAGTTCTTCAGTCCCGGCAGCTGCCCGCCGTCCAAGTTTTGGGACGTCTGCGTCTACCGGGTCTGTTTCCCGATGAGTCCTTGGTACTCGAACCCGCGCGACGGCATCAAATACCCGGCCTACGGATCGAAATCTCCCAGCTGCGTTCCGTCGAACAGCTGGTAAAGCGGCGCGCCGCGCCTCATCAGAAAGTTCAGGGAAGAACGCGATGTTTACACGGAAAAAAATTGCCTCCTCGCTGGCGACGATCGGGCTGCTGATTGCCGGCAGCGCGTACGGACAAGATTCTGCGGGAATGATGCGGATCAGCGCCTCGACCGACGCGCAGGCGGCCCCCGCCCCGGCCCCTGTCGGCCGCGCGGGCGTCGGCCACGGCGAGGCCTGTGATGGCGACCCTGCCTGCAGCGGAGCTTCCGCGAGTTGCGGAATCTGGCACACCTGCTGGTGCAGCCCCGATCACGGCTACGGTTGCCGGTTCCTCGACTCGCATTGCTACTCGATGGCTTACCCGATCAACCCCTGGTACTACGACCCGCGAGACACGCGTGTCTACGCCGCCGCCGGATTCGGCGCGCCGATGACCGTCCCCATCGCCCCGACCGTCCAGACGCAGGTGAACTATGGCTGGGGCATTCCGGCCAGCCGCATCACACCGATCTCGCGCGTCGCCCCGCAACCCGGCGCGCTAATGGGCGAGACGGCTCCTTACCCGCGCGTGTACGCGGGGCCGGGGGCTCCCATTCCCCCAGTCATGCCGAATACTCCTCCTGCCCACTAAGCAGGAAGACAGGACCTTACCGACCCGCAACCGCCTCGCCGATCGATCCCGATTGGACTCTGACTTCAGGAACCACGCGATGAAATCTTGGACAAGAACTTGCTGGGCCTCGTTGATCGCGGCGAGTTGCGTCGCGGTCGCCCAGGCCGACGACGCGGCCATTGTTCGCATCACCGATAAGCCCACTCCCGTAGCCGATCCCGGACCCGCGGCTCCCGCAGCCGCACCCGGCGCGGCTGCCGGCCCCGTGGCGGGTGCTCCGTGCGACGGCGGCGCTGCAGCGTGTGCCGACGGCGGCTGCTGCTACAATCCGACGCGCGGCTTCCGGCCGTACGCGTCCGCTCCGGTCTATCGCGAAGCCGTTGTTTACTACCGCTATTGGCCCGATAAGTGGTACGGCGAGCCGGGCTTCAATCTCCGCCCGATGTTCCCTCAGGTCTACCTGCCGACGGATACCACGCAGCTTGGCTTCTACTACGCGCGAGTGCCGCAGTGGATGCCGAATCCCAACATGTATCCGCCGGCCCCACGGCCCGAGGACTGGCATCGGCACGTGGTCTATTCCGGATGCGAGGGCTCGTGCGGTGTCGTGACTGCCGGAGCGACCGTCGGCGCACCCGTGCCGAACGCAGCGCCAGCCCCGAACGCGGCACCAGCGCCGCCGCCCCCACAGTCCGCGCCGCAGCCGCAGCCCAGCACGCACAATTGGCCGATGGTGCCGACGGCTCCCCGCTCCGCAACGTTGCCGCCGCAGCCGATGCCCCCCAGCGCCATGATTCCAGAAGCCGGCGTCCAACCGGCGGCCGGCGGACAGTAACCGAATTCAGACCGAGCACGCGACTCGGAACGCGACGACTCGACCCTCCCCAAGTGCAGCGGAGCCTCCGGGCTCCGCTGCTTTTATTGGACACAGTGCAGCGGAGCCTCGGGCTCCGCTGCTTTTTTTTTACATAGTGCGGCGGAGCCTCCGCGCTCCTGTGCCTCTTTTGTTCGCGGCCTCCGGCGCGGATTCAATTCAATCTTTGACCGAAGCCCGTTGCCAACTACGATATAAGTGGCGACAGCCGCGGAGTCCCAAACCAGTGGCGCCTAAAGGGTGTCGTCCGAATCGATCGCTTGTTTTCCCACGACGGAAGATTGACGAGATGGAGCTGCCGATTCCCGGCCTGGCCCGACGAGCTTTTCCGGTGCTGATTCCGGCTATCGTGCTCTGTTCATGCGTCGGCTGCGATCAATGGACCAAGAGCCTCGCTACCGAGCATTTGCGCCAAGCCCCCGCGATGTCGTTTTTGGGCGGCATGCTCCGGATTCAGTACGCCGAGAATCCCGGAGCATTCTTGGGGGCCGGCTCGGATTTGCCCCCCTCCGCGCGATTCGCGCTCTTGGTCATCGTCAACGGCGTGTTCCTGGCGTTGATCGCCGGCCTGATCCTCATCAAAAGGCCGGCAGGGCATGCTCAACACCTGGCCGTCGTTCTGCTCTTAGCCGGAGGCATTGGAAACCTGATTGACCGGCTGTTTCATAACGGCCTGGTGATCGATTTCCTGAACGTGGGCATTGGCTCCCTGCGCACGGGCATTTTCAACGTGGCCGACATGGCGATCATGGCGGGGTTCGCGATTCTGATTCTTTATCGCGGCTCGGCCGACAGCACCCGCGATTCGGCCGCCCGACTGCAGCAGACCGAAACTGCTGCCCCCTAATCACCGCCGCCTGCTAATAAGCTGGGCGACTATCGGGCGCACGCGGCTTTCTCTAAGATCGAGGCGCCGCATCAGTTCTGCCAGGACAGTCTTGCCGGGCCAGAGCTGCAAACCGAAAGCCACGTCACGATGCCGTTTCTTGAAGCCTCGGTCTCGATCACTTGCCCCGTCGACCGGGCGTTCGATTTCCTCACCAGCACGGCCAACTTGTTGCACCTGGTGCCGGAAGACCTGCGGCTCTCGGTCGTCAATGCTCCGCCGCAGCTGACGCTCGGAAGCCGCATGGAGGTCCAGATTCTCGCGTTCGGGCCGCCGCAAAACGTCACCTACGAGATCACCGAGTTTTCGCGGCCCGAGCGATTCACTGAAACGCAGGTCAAGGGCCTCTTGCCGCGCTACGTGCACGAACACGTGCTCCTGCGACAGTCCAACGGCAACGTCCTCGTGACCGATCGGATTGAATTCGAGCCCCCCGGAGGGCTGATGGGCTTCATGCTCACGGCCGATCGGCTCCGGACGAGCCTCGATCGCGGCTTGTCGCACCGGCACAGCGCGCTCAAACGGCTATTGGAAAACTCATGAGCGGACCGGCCCAAAGCAATGCGCCGACGATTCTCGCGCTCTTGGCCCTTCTGGCGATCGGCATCGGGCTGCTGGGGCTCACCGCACTTGTTTTTCCGCAGGCGTTTGGCTTTCTGGCGGTGATCTTCGGGCTCTTCGCCTTCGTCGCGATCAACTACCTGCTCTGGGGCTGGTGGCTGCAGCCGCTCCCCATCGAAGACGACTCGCAGGCCGAAATCCCCCAAACCGACAACGACTAAGCAGGGACGACGCGAAGTTGGCCGGCCATCCGGTGCATAGTTCTTCCCGGAGTCGCCCGGCCGCGAAGGCGCGCTTCGCGCTGCGGAAGTGGGCGGACCGCAGCGCTCGGACGCCTCCGGACCGGGGACACCGAATAGGTCCGGGACCGAATCTCTTATAGGTCCGGGACCGAATCTCTTAGCGGGGGGGACCAGGGCGCGCGTCGTCAGACGGCGGATCCTCGGGCGCTGCCGCCGGCGCTGGCATGTCTTCCAGAGGCTTGGGGGGCTCCAGTTCCTCTGCCTCCCCCAAGTCGAATTGCGGCTGCGGCCGAAATCCGCCCCAGGGGCCCGGCCTGCGCACGAAATCCGACTCAGGGCCGAACGAACCGGGGAAGCCAAGCCCCTCCGCCTCATTGACGATGGTCTTTAGCC
>DASPSM010000072.1:0-6642 GCA_035623955.1 Planctomycetaceae bacterium | reverse complement strand
GGGTTGCCGCGCTCCCTGAGCCTTGCAGGTTTCACTGCGCCCGTGCCTCCGGAGCTGCCGGGCCAGGTATCCCCCGCCCCGAGAATCTCGACATTGGTCCGCGCCGGGACGACTCCTGCCATCCGCACCTTTTCCAGAATCGTTTCCCCGGCGGATTGCGCGGTCTCAATTGCGTTTGGACCGCAAATTGTCAGCGTCGACGAAACCATAAAGCCGCGCTGGTACGCGATCGAAACCTTAAGCGTCTCCGGCGGCGAGCCGCCACGCGCCCCTTGAACGCTCACGCGATCGGGCCCGATTTCCGTCAACCGCACCTGCGTGAAATCAGTGTCCAGATCGGGCGTCAAATAGTGAGCCGGATCGCCGATCTCGTACAGCAGCTGCTCGGAAACCGTTTCCACGTCGACGCGGCCACCTGTCCCTTCGGGCTTGGTGATCGTGACGTCAGCCTTTTCTGTTATCTCCGCGATTGGATAGCCGATATCCGCGAGCCGGATTTCGGGCGTCCAGCCGGAATACATTCCCCCCGTGCACTGCCCGCCGCATTCGATGAGGTGTCCGGCGACAGTCGCCGCAGCCAGTCGCTCCCAGTCGCTAAAGTTCCAGCCAAATTCGTGAACGGCCGGCCCGACTGTGAGCGACACGTCGGCGACTCGCCCGGTGATCACGATGCGGGCTTCTGCGGCCAGCGCATCGACGATGCCGCCCGCGCCCAGGTAGGCATTCGCGCTGACGATCCGATCGCGAACGGTCTCGATATCCTCGCCCGTTTCGAAGTGGGCAAACTTCTCGCCGGCGCGCGATAGCTCGTCGAGGCGCGGCAACAAGTCGTCCCCGGTAACGATGCCGATGGTCACGTCGGGCAGCCCGGCCTCAACCAAAATGCGCGAGATCGCAGCCGCGCACGCCGATGAGTTCATGCCGCCCGCGTTGGTGACGATTTTCAGATTCGGCTGGGTTCGCAGGGCGGGAAGCAGATCTCGGAGGACGACCTCGAAGTCGGTCACCCACCCGGCCGACGGATTCCGGGACTTCTGATGGGCGAGGATCGACATCGTCAGCTCGGCCAGGTACTCGAGCGTCAGGTAGTCGAGTTGGGCCCCTTCGCAAAGGCGGCGCGGCGCTTTGAGGCTATCCCCCCAAAACCCGGCGCCGTTGCCGATCCGAACGATCTTCATGGGTGAAATCGCAGGGGAGGCTGTGCCTGCCGGTCAAATTGGCCCCCAAAGCAGCCGCATTGTAGCAAAACCCATCTGGATTCCCTTGCCGTCTTTCACTATCCTTCCGCGGCAAATCGGCAGCTCCCAAGGCGTTCCCCTTCCACGAAGCTGCCGGCAAGAGTTCCACCGACGACCAAATCACGATCGATCATTCCGCCAGGCCGAAGGATCGCGCCATGGGATGGTTTTTTCGCAAAAGCATCAACTTCGGGCCGCTGCGAATCAACGTCAGCAAGTCGGGCGTTGGCTATTCCGTGGGCGGCAAAGACCTCCGAATGGGCGTCGACGCCAAGGGCCACCGCTATGAAGAGGTCACCGTCCCCGGCACGGGACTCCACTATCGCAGCTCGAAAAAAAAGGCACGGGGCGAAACCTCCGGGTGCCTGGGTGTTGTGTTGTTAGTGCTCCTGCTGGCGGCAGTCGGCGTTCCGTTGGTCCTGTACTGCCTCTGAGGCGCTGCCTGCTGCACTTCGCAGGGGGTCCACGCATGGACGTCCGCCGAGCGCCTGCGATCACTTTGATTGTCTCGGCTGCCCTCGCGTGCGCGGCCGATCTCTCGGCTCTGGCCCAGACGACTTCGCCCGAGGCACCGCCAGCGCCGGCCGCTGCCTCGCCTCCGCAGACAGCGCCCGTCGACGAGTCATTGCGCGATGATGCTGATCTGCACGACATCTGTTTCGTCGGCAGTCGCGATGGCTGGAGCGTCGGCGATCACGGAGCGATCTGGCGGACGGAGGACGCAGGACAAACGTGGAAGCCGGTTTCCTGCCCGGTGGACTGTTCCCTGCGCAGCGTCTGCTTTCTAACGGACCGTATCGGCTGGGTTGCCGGCGGTTCGACGACGCCTTTCACCCGCATCGGTGCGGGCCTGATTTTAGGGACCCGCGATGGCGGGAAGACCTGGACCAGACTGGGCCGCGGCGCCCGGCCGTTACCACAACTGACCTATATTCGCTTCTTCTCGCCAACGGCCGGTGTTGCCGTAGGCGAATCGTCGCCCGATTTTCCCGCCGGCGTGATGACGACGACCGACGGCGGAAAAACCTGGCAGGCTGTTGGTGGGCTGCGGCACGACTCTTGGCGATCGGCGGATTTTGTTGCTCCGACGGTCGGCGTCGTGGGAGGCCTCGAGGGAGAAGCGGCGCGGATTGACGGCGCGCTGGTGATCGATCTGCGCGCGGGTCGTTTCGGCCTGCGCGGCTTGTACGACGTCAAGCTCGCCCGCGACGAGAGCGGATGGATGGTCGGCGACGACGCCCTTGTCCTGCGGACTCACAACCGCGGCGTCGTTTGGGAAACGACGCCGACTCTCCTTCCCAAGGAAGTGCGTGAGATTTTCAATTTCCATGCGATCGCGGTTCGCGGCAGCCGCCTGTGGGTCGCCGGAGCGCCGGGGAGCGTCGTCTGGCATTCGCCCGACGGCGGGCGCAACTGGAAGGCCCAACCGACCGGGCAGACGGCGCCGATCGAGAGGCTGGCCTTTTCGAGGGATGACTCGGGCTGTGCCGTCGGGGCCTTCGGCTGCATTCTTCGCACAGAAGACGGCGGCCAGTCGTGGCAGCCAGTGCGGGCATCCAAGCGCCGGGCCGCCCTTTTGGCGATCGAATCCCGCCCGGATCACATTTCATTCGACGTGCTGGCAAAAGAAGCGGGCGAGCTCGGATACCGCAGCGTCGTGCTGTTGCCCGTGCGGGGGCAGGCCGAAGGCGAGGGAGCCCGCGATCCTGGACTGGACCTCAAGCTGCAGGATGCCGTAACGGCTGCGGGAGGCTCGCAAGGAGTGACGGGCTGGAGATTCCCGCTCGATATTCCTGGGCTCGATCGCGATCCAGCTAAGCTCGTTGCCGACTGGATGCGCCGGACGGAGGGCAGCTTCCAGCCGATGTTCTATGGACATCTCGTCTGTCAGCTGCGGATGTGGCGGCCCACGGTTGTGATTTTCGACCAGCCCGCCTCGAACGACGGCGCGGGAACGGTCCTGGCGAACGCGGTGATGTCGGCCGTGCGCCAAGCGGGCGACCCGGCCGCGTTCGCTGAGCAGGGCAGCGTGGCGGCGCTCGCGCCATGGACCACCGCGCGGGTTTTCATGCGGTTGCCGTCCGGCAGCGCGGGCGATTGCCGTTTCAGCGCCGGCGAATATCTCCCCCGTCGCGCGTCATCCGTAATGAGTCTCGCCGCGGCCGCCGCCAGCCGACTGATTCCCGTCGAGATGAACGCCCCGGAGAGCGAAGCGTACCGTCTGGTCGACATCGCGCCCGACGCAAATGGCGTGGGCGGCAACATGGCTGAGCTGAGCGACTTCTTTACAGGGATTGGGCTGGGGCCGGGGACCGACGCACGACGCACTTTGAAACCCGTCGACGAGAAAACCAACGAGCAAGCCCAGCGCCTGGCTCGGCGTGACGGGATCTTTCGCGCCATGATCCGCCAGAAAGCGCGCAGCGCGACGGGGGGCGCCGAGCTGATCGGTGTGCTGCACGACCAGACCGACGGTTCCGACAAAGCGGCGGCCGCTTTGCAGCTCGTGGTCCTGGCCGACACGTTTCGGCGAAACGGCCAGTGGGAACTGGCGGAGGCCGTGTTGCTCGATCTGATCGAACGATTCCCCGACGAGCCGGCGACCTTCAACGCGATGCAGTGGCTCTTTCAATATTGGACGTCTGCCGAGTTGACTTATCAGCGGCTGCGAGCCGAATCGGTGAAGACGACGCGGCTGCAGTTCACTGCGTCTGTGCAGCAGGAGAAGATCGACAAGGCCCTCGCGCTGGCCCGAGTCGACCCCAAGGATCGCGATCCCTCGGCACTCGACGGCCCCGATCCGCTGCAATTTGTCACGACGTCTCGCGGGCTGCGGATGGGAAAGTCCAATATCGGGGCGCTGCGCTGGGCCGCGCAGCGCGATTCGGCGCTCAAAATTGCGGCACTGATTCGTCGCAAAGCGCCGGCACTGTATCGCACCCCGGCGATCCAGTTGCCGTTGGCCGCCCTGTTGCGTCAGTCTGGAATGACCACGCTGCCTTCCGAGCCGGGCGAACGGTCCGACGTAATCCAAGCAAGCGGCACTGACGCCGGCATTCCTGAAGCGGGCGTGTCGAAGGCAGACGCGACCACGGCTGCGAGCCTGGCTGCCGCGCAGATCGCCGAGCGAGCGCCGCAGAAGACCGTCGCCTGTCTGACGGCCAAAATCCGCCCCAAGCTGGACGGCATGCTCTCGGACGACTGCTGGCAGGAGGCGGTTGAGATCCCGCTTTCAACGAGCGCGGTGCCGCTTGCCGGAAACGCTCCGCACGCGTTCGTCATGCTGTCACACGATTCACAGTATCTGTACTTCGCGGCCTCCGTGCCGCGCGTGCAAGGCGTGCCAAAAGACGGCCCGATGAGCTTGGGCCGCAAGCACGACCAGGATTTGTCCGCCTACGACCGCATTTCGCTGTTTCTCGACGTCGATCGCGACGGAGTGACCTGGTATGAGATCGACATCGACCAGCGCGGCTGTGTCGCCGAGTCGTGCTGGGGCGATCCGAGTTGGAACCCGGTCCTGTTCATTGCGGCTGATGGGGACGAGGAGCGTTGGCAGATCGAGGGGGCAATTCCTTTTATCGAGATGGTGCCGAACGCGCCGCGCCCGGGCGACGGCTGGGGGCTTGCCGTGGTGCGGACGGCTCCAGCAGTCAAGCAAGAGGCGTGGGTCCCCCCGGCGTCGACGCGTCCCCGCCCCGAGTCATTCGGATTGCTGCGTTTTCAGCAATGAGAGGGTCTCGAAGGGTCGATCTGTCCTCGATCTTCCCCCCAGCATTTGAAATCCACCTCCCGCCTGTGATAAGAACAGGGCGCAGGGGCAGACAATTTCGTTGCCCGCCGGCAGCGTGGAGCGCGCCCCGAGATGGGATTCGTCATCGGCATGGATGAGGCGGGATACGGCCCGAATCTGGGGCCGTTGGTGCTGACCGCAACCGTCTGGGAAGTGCCCGGACGCTGGCCCCAGCGGACCGATTTCTGGAAGGTCTTCGCCGACGTCGCCGAACGCAAAGCGCCCGTCGAAACGTCCGAAGAACCAGACGACGGCGAAGAAGCTCCGAAGAAAAAGCCCCGTCGCCCCACCAAAAAAAAGCGAAAACCAGCCGCGCCGACTGCCGACGCGGTCGACGCTGCGATCTCGGCGAACGGGTCGGCGTCGGTGTCCGCGGACGATCGTCTGCACATAGCCGACTCGAAGGAAGTCTACAGCCCGGCTGTTGGCCTCGGGGCCCTCGAGCGCAGCGTCTTGGCGACCTTCGGCATCGCGTCGCAGGTGCCGTCAGCCCTCAACCAGCTGCTCGACGATCTGATGACGAGCGACATCCCGCTCGACGATCGCGGCTGTGAAAAGAACGAGCATGACGGGCGCGCGCGCGATCTCTGGTTTGCTGACGACGTCGATCTCCCGTTGCCGGTCAGCGAGGAAGGACGTCTCGCGGAAAGCGCGTCTGAAAAGTGGCGCGGGATCTGCGACTCGACCGGCGTCCGGCTGCGCGCCATCCGCAGCGACGTCGTTTCTCCCCGACGCTGGAATCGCGCAAATCGACAGACTGAGAACAAAGCCACGACGCTGTCGCGACTGCATCTTCAATTGCTGCGACGCGTATGGGACCCGGACGAGCCGGGGCCAACGGTCGTGATTGCTGACAAGCACGGCGGGCGGAATTTTTACGGCGACCTTTTGGTCGATTGCCTCGACGGGCGGATGGTCTGCTGCCGCGGCGAGTCACGAGCGGTGAGCATCTACCGCGTCGGCGCGACGGAGATTCGTTTTGAGGCCAAGGCGGAGAGGCACTTTCCGGTTGCCGTCTCGTCGATGGTCTCCAAATACGTGCGCGAGCTGGCGATGGAGCTGTTCAATCGTTTCTGGCGGAATCACCTCCCCGAGCTCAAGCCGACGCACGGCTATCCGCGCGATTCCCACCGCTTCCGCCGCGACGTGGCCGAGGTCCAGTCCCGGCTGGCGATCGCCGACGAGGTGCTCTGGCGCGAGCGCTGAGGCTGAACCGCGAAGTCGTTCAGGGCACAAAGTATAATCAAGCACTGCGCGCTCATCGCGAGCACAACGACTTACATTAAGGGATCAAACGGCTGTGAGTTCTTCGCCCCGACCAACGCATGCGCCTGGCCCGCTGCCCGAACCGACCATCCGCATGAGCGAGGGTTGGCACTGCCTGCATCTGTACTACAGGGTAGACCAACGAGAGCTGAATCGTCTCGACGAATCGACATGCGCGCGCGGACGCGCGGAGCTGGTTCGCCTGCTCGACCCCGAGCGCGAGGGCGCGCCGCAGCGCTTGCAGTGCTCCCTGATCTCAGGCCAAAAGGCGGATCTCGGCCTGATGCTGCTCGATCCAGACCCGCTCTTGATCGACGCGATGGCGCAGTCGATTCGGGCGAGCGC
>DASPSM010000335.1:0-3746 GCA_035623955.1 Planctomycetaceae bacterium | reverse complement strand
GGTTCCGCCACGGCGCCTCAAAAACCTGTCGCAGCGGCAGCAGCTGCGGCAGGCGCATCCAAATCTCGATCCGGCTCCAATCTTCGCGATTATTCGGCAGCTCGAACGAGTAAAAGAACAGGCAAAAAACGACGAGCCAGGCGAGGCCCAACGGCACCACCCAGCGCGGTTCCAGATCCGCTTCGCCGAGGGAGGGACTCTCGGGCGGCGCGACCGGCGCACGGCGGGGCGAAGACGATTTGGCCCGTTTGGAAGTCACAGCGACTTGGGCAAGAGTGCGGCCAGCTCGGGATGCGGGCGGGCAATCACGTCGGCCAGAATCAGTTTGCCCCCCAGCCGCTCGACCGTCTGTTTTGCGGTGGCAATCGCCGTCTGCACGGCGGCCACGTCGCCGCGGACGACAATCGTCACGTAGGCGGCCCCGATCTTTTCTTTCCCCACCAGCGTGACGTTGGAGGACTTGAGCATGTCGTCGGTCGCGTGCAGGGCGGCGACCAGACCTTGCGTCTCCAGCAAACCGACGGCGTCGGACGGGCTCATTTGAGCGGGCTCTTTCGGAATGCGGTAATCATAAAGGTCGAGCATGGGGCTGTAAACGGGCGTCGGATGGGCCAGGATCCGCGTCGCTTCGGCCGGCGCGGGAAGCACCGAGAGCGTGGCGCGGCTCCCCATCAATCGGGCCAACTCGACGCCGGCCTGCCCCGCCGCCATCACTGCGCCTGTCTCCCCGACGAGCTTGATGCACTGATCGGGACTGTCCGTGCTCTCGATCCCCAGCAGCCGCACGCCAGCGGCCTTCAGGCAGCGATCGGTGACGAGGAGTGCCGGCGTGAGATTGGCGACCTCGAGCAAAGCCAGGCTGAAGGGCCGATCGCTCATTGGTCCGTCGGTGACACTCACGCGTCAATCCTGATGTTTAGCGTCGGACCAGTCGAAGGCCATGTCGAGCGCCGGTGCGGAGTGCGTGATCGCGCCGACGCTGATGCGGTCGACCCCGGCGGCTGCGATCGCGGCGACCGTTTCGAGCGTGATCCCTCCCGAGGCTTCGAGCAGGACCCGCGGCGCGAGACCGTCGCGGAGCTTGACCGCTTGCGCGATCGTGCCTGGCTCCATGTTGTCCAAAAGGACGATATCGGCCCCCGCGGCGAGCGCCTCGCGCAATTGTCCCAGCGTGTCGACCTCGATCTCGATCGGAACTCCCGCCGGAATGGCATTGCGGGCCGCGACGATCGCTCCGCCGATCGAATCGCGCGGATGGTCCTCTTTCCAGGCGGCCAGGTGGTTGTCTTTGATCAGGCAGCCGTCGCACAGGCCGATGCGATGATTGGTGCCGCCGCCGGCGCGGACGGCATATTTTTCCAGCAGCCGCCAGCCGGGCAGAGTCTTCCGCGTGTCGAGGATCACGGCCTTCGTTCCCGCGACGGCGTCGACGAACTGCCGCGTCCGAGTGGCCACTCCGCCCAAATGCATCAGGAAATTCAGAATCGTCCGCTCGGCGGCCAGGAGCGAACGCCAGGAGCCGCGAACGACGGCGACCTTCGTGCCCGCGCTGACTTTCTCTCCGTCCCTGACCAGCGTCTGAAAACTGGCCGACGGATCGAGCTGCCGGAGAACGATTTCCCCCACGGGGAGGCCGGCCACGACGCCGGCTTTCCGAACGACAACATTGACGGTCCCTGTTCGCGACTCGGCAATCATCGCCCGGGTGGTGATGTCTCCCGCCGTCCCGAGATCCTCAGCCAGGGCGAGCGAGGCGAGCCGCTCGGCTGCCTGTCGTTCTTCGGCGGTGAGTGCCAGTTCCACGACGTTCCCAATCACGATATTGCGGCCAGACCGTGATCATAGCGAAAACAGGCCGTGGCCCTCATGCCCCGTCTTGCACGCTGCGCCGGCCTCTGTTGAAATGTCGCTGCCAATCCCGGCTCAACTCATGTCGTGACTGACGTGCGCGATTCTGGATTGTGACCGGACGACCCCTCACCCCCAGCCCCTCTCCCGCCTTGCCGGCGTCCGCCGCTTCGGCGGCAACCGCCGGCGCGGACGCAATGCGGGGAGAGGGGAGAAGATTTGGACAGAAGGCACGCTTGCGAGGTGCCGTTAGCGATCTGGCACGAGCGGCGCCAATGTTGAAATTCTTCCCCCCTCTCCCCTCCCGGGAGAGGGGCTGGGGGTGAGGGGGCTCGTCGGCACTGTCCCACAATTGCGCGCCCTCGTTCAGAGACGCCCGAAAAAGGAATCGCAGATGATCGTCGGCGTGCCGAAGGAAATCAAACAGGACGAATATCGCGTGTCGCTCTTGCCGGTCGGGGCCGAAGAGCTGACGCGGGCCGGGCACAAGGTGCTCGTCGAACGCGGCGCCGGACTGGGGAGCGGCATCCCCGACGAGCTGTACCACGCGAACGGGGCCGAGATCGTCGATACGCCCGGCGAGATCTTCGGCAACGCCCAGCTCGTGATCAAAGTCAAAGAGCCGCAGCCCTCCGAGATCGGCCTGTTGCGCAAAGGGCAGATCCTGTTCACGTATTTCCATTTCGCGGCTGACGAGCCGCTGACCCGCGGCGTGCTCGAGTCGGGCGTGACGGCCGTGGCCTACGAGACGCTCCGAGGAAAGCAGGGGGACCTCCCCTGCCTGACGCCGATGAGCGAAGTGGCCGGCCGCATGAGCATCCAGGAGGGGGCCAAGTTTCTCGAGCGTCCGCAGGAGGGGCGAGGGATTCTTTTGGGGGGTGTCCCGGGAGTCTTGCCGGCGCACATCACCGTGCTGGGAGGCGGAGTTGTCGGCAAGAATGCCGCGCAGATTGCCGCCGGTTTCGCGGCCGACGTCAATATTCTCGACGTCAACGTCGACCGCCTGCGTTATCTCGAAGACATCATGCCGGGCAACGTCAACACGCTCTACAGCGACCGTCACAACATCCGGGAAGAGCTGCAGCGTGCCGACCTCGTGATCGGCGCCGTGCTGATTCCCGGAGCCCGGGCCCCCAAGCTGGTGCGCCGCGAGGATTTGTCGATCATGAAGCCGGGGGCCGTCATCATCGACGTGGCCATCGATCAGGGGGGCTGCCTCGAGACGTCGCGGCCCACCACGCATTCCAAGCCGACGTACATCGTCGACGGCATCGTCCACTATTGCGTGACCAATATGCCGGGCGCGGTTGGCCGCACGAGCACCTACGCCCTGTGCAACGTGACGTTTCCGTACGCCCTGCGGATCGCCAATCGGGGCCTGCGCGAGGCGTGCGCCGGCGACGCCGGCCTGGCCGAAGCGGTCAACGTGCACCAGGGCCGCGTGACGTATCGCCCCGTCGCCGAGACCTTCGGACTTCCCTGGACGGCGATCGACTCGATCCTGACGGCCTGATGCTCGGCCGCGGACGACGAACAGCAGCCGTCGTCGCGCCGTTACTTGGACTGCGGAGCGGCTTCCTTCGGTTTCGCGGCCGCTTCGCCGGATTTCGCAGCTTCGCCTGCCTTCGCGCTCGCTTCGCCCGATTTTGCGCCGGCCTCAGCGGTCGCCTTTTCGTCTTTGAGAGACGTCGGCAGCTCGACGGTCACGGTGTCCCGCAGTTTGTCCTTGCTGGCGATTTTTCCGACTTTGATCGCTTCGAGCGTCTTGTCAAAAACCCCCTCATCCGGGCCGATGAAGAACAGCGTCGAGCCCTCGGCCTCGATCGGGCCGCGGAACTTGTCCGGGTTAATTGCGCGAAGGCTCTTCGTCAGGTCGTGATACGTCGGCTCCTCAAAAC
>DASPSM010000033.1:0-3060 GCA_035623955.1 Planctomycetaceae bacterium | reverse complement strand
CGGCATGGTCATTCTGGCGGACATGATCGAGCTGGGGCAAATCCGCGCGGGCGTGGTCGTCGGCACCGAGGATGGCCGCTCGCTCGTCGAGGGCACGATCGAATCGCTGCTTGCCAATCGGGCTCTCACGCGGCAAGACGTGAAGCAGGACTTTGCCTCGCTGACGATCGGCTCGGGATCGGCGGCCATCGTCGTGTGTGATCGCAAGCTGTGCCCGAGCGGGCATCGATTGTTGGGCGGCGCATTTCGCGCAGAAACTGCGAGCCATGAGCTGTGCACCGGAGGAGAGAGCGACAAGCAGCCGGGCGACGCTCTGCGAATGCAAACCGACTCAGAGGCTCTGCTGCATGCGGGAGTCGCGCTCGCCGAGACGACCTGGCAAGACACGCGGCGGACCCTGGGCTGGTCGAACGCGGACGTCAGCAAGGTGTTTACCCATCAAGTCGGCCGGGCGCACCGCAAGCTGCTCTTGGAGCGGCTCAAGCTCGATCCGTCCCTCGATTTTCCAACGGTCGAGTACTTGGGGAACACGGGAGCCGTCGCGCTGCCGACGGCCTGGTCACTCGGCATCGAGCAAGGCCGAATCACCGCAGGAGACCGCGTCGCCCTCCTAGGAATCGGCAGCGGGCTCAATGCCCTGATGCTCGGCGTGGAGTGGTAGTTCGACGTCTTTTCACGCTTCCCTTTTCCACTCCCACTCCGTCTCTTGAGTCGAGATCGATCGAAGCTGAATGACGTAATTGACAATCGCCAAGGGCAATACAATGACACCGCCCCGGGCAATGAAACCCCAGGTGCAGTTAAATCGGAACAGCCGACCGAGGAGTTCTCGCGCCTGGTCGGGCGGCAAATGAACTCGGTGTTCGATCTGCGTGAACCAGGCCAGCACTCCGTGGTAAGTGTGATAGACGAGCAAAATATCGCCGGGCTGCGGCGGATTGTGGATTTCCAAATCCTGCAAACGCTTCGCCAGCGCGCTGCGCGCCGCGCGTTCGTATCCGCGAAATCCGTGCAGAACGGCGAAGCCCAGCGCGAGCAACACTGCGAAACCGATGCAGCCGAATACGACAGGGGTGATTGTCACTTGCCGTCGACTCACGCGCCGACAGCTTACTGCGGCGGCGCGGCGGGTTTCGGCACGGCTCGCTCGGCGCCCACAAAGCCGCACACTTTGTGTTGGCCGTCGCAGAACGGCTTGTTCTTCGACTGGCCACAGCGGCAGAGGGCGACCGTCTCCTTGCCGGTAATATCAAACTGATTGCCGTCCGGGTCGACCAGCGTGATCGGGCCGGTGACGAGCAGGGGGCCGTTTTCGCGAGTGCGGATCGAAACGTCGGGCATATCGAGAATTCCTGGGCTGTCACGAGGCATCGAAGCCGGCAACGGCTCGAACATAGCGGTGCCATTTTGCAAACGCAATCGTCGTTCATTAAGCTTCCGTTCGCACGATCGTCCGGCGACCGGGCGATCGTCCGTCGATTTCGCAAAAGGACCGATCGTGAGCGCGCGAGACGAGCTGCTGGCCGAGCTGCGCTGGAAAAAGTTTCCGGTGCTCGACGACGGCTTTGTCTGCCTCGTCGACGTGATGGGGGACGACGGATCGGTCGTGCAGGCGGCCCGCGTCAGCTACGGCGAGGGGACCAGGCGCGTCTCGGACGATCGTACGCTGATTCGCTACCTGATGCGGCACCGGCACACGACGCCTTTCGAGATGGCCGAGATCAAACTCCTGGTCCGCGTGCCGATGGACTGCTGGCGGCAATGGATCCGGCATCGCACCGCGTCGGTCAACGAGTACAGCACGCGGTATTCGATCGCCATCGATTCGGCCCAGGTCACTCCCCCCGACCAATGGCGCAGCCAGGCGCAAACGAACCGGCAAGGCAGCGGCGACTTGCTGCCGATTGAGCTGGGCCAGCAACTGAGCGACGAAGAGCGGCTTCTGCAGGAGGAGTGCCGCCGCGTGTACCAACAGCGGCTCGAACGGGGCGTGGCCCGGGAGCAGGCGCGCAAGGATCTCCCGCTGGCGACCTACACCGAGGCGTATTGGAAAATTGACCTGCACAACCTGCTGAACTTCTTGGTTCTGCGAATGGATGCGCACGCCCAGCAGGAGATCCGCGATTACGCGGTGACGATCGGCGAGCGGATTGTGGCCCCGCTGTTCCCCATCGTCTGGGAGGCTTTCTGTGACTACCGCCGCGAGTCGTTGGAACTGACGCGGCTGGACGTCGGCGTCATCCAGCGACTGGTTGCGGCCGCGAAGGCCAAGGGAACGGCTCCGCCATTCGATCGGGACACCTTCCTCGCCGCGCAGGACGAATCGTGGAAGGCTCTGACACGCTGTCGCGAGCGCGACGAGTGTGAAGTCAAGCTTCGGCGACTGGGCTTGTTGTCCGACGCCTCTGGCTGAGCGATCGGCCAGCCTCGCTTTGCATGGTCCCGGAAATCTGGTATCCTGCGGGACCAATTGGGGTGGTCTGCGCTGATTCTGTGCGCCGACAGCCGATCCGGTCCACACCCGGATTTCCGCTCGATCCGGCCTTGCTTGCGCCGATCGACGTGGCTGCGGCCCAGAGTAACTCGCGGGTCTCCTGCGCGGGAGCCGTTGCGAGTGACTCACCAGCGCTCGTCGGCGTCTGCCGTTGCGGCAGAAAACTGCCGACGTAGACGCGACGGTGATTCAAGTGCAGCGCCACCGTTACCGACATTCAGAGTCACGAGGAGGGTTTTGTGGTCAAGTTGCGTCTGCGCGAGCATGAATCGATTTCTGACGCTGTGAAGAGATTCCGAAAACTGGTTGAGCACGCGGGCATCAAGAAGGAAATGCGACGCCGGGAGTATTACGAAAAGCCGAGCGACCAGCGTCGCCGCGCACGCCGACGGGCCGAACGCCGGGCTCGCCTCCTGCGGCTGCCCCCGGGCATCTAGCCAAGGACCTGCGATTTCGCAAGTCCCAAGATTTGAAGCAAACAACGAAAACCCCCGGTCCAAAACGGCCGGGGGCTTTTGTTGCGGGCTAGCCGCGTGACGTGTTTGCCCGCACCGATGCGGTTAGCC
>DASPSM010000025.1:0-8271 GCA_035623955.1 Planctomycetaceae bacterium | reverse complement strand
ATGCTCAGTGGGATAATCGTCACGCGTTCTTTCCAGGAATCGTGCTTTTTGGCGCCAAGCGCGTCGAGCGCTTTGATCGAAGGCTGACAGGGCCCGCACCAGGTCGCCCAGAAATCGATGCACACGAGTCTTCCGCGCAGGCGGCTCAATTTGATGCGTTTGCCGCCGGCAACTTCAATCAAGTCCACGTCCGGAGCAAGGTCTCCCGCGTCGGGCGCCATGCGGATTGTGAACGTCTCGACGGGCGCCCTGCTTTCAAAACCGAAATTGCAGACGAGCCTTTCGCCGACAAAGACCGAAAACGGCGGCCTCAGGACGCCGGTCGGCACGCGGTCGGTAATGTCCTCGAGCGTGACTTCGCCGGACGACGAGGTTGGCCCGCTGAAGACGGGAACTGTCCCGTAATGCCCGTCGAAGTAGCCGACCCAAACTGCCTGGTCGGCAGCCGGTTTGCCGTCTGGTTTCAGGAAGCGTAAGACGGCCGTCCGGTCTCCGCGAAAGACGTTGATATTGAACGGCTCGTATTTGAAATTGATCCGCGTCGATTGACCGGCGGCGAGCGTCACCGGCCTCCAATCGACATAGCCGCCCGGATTCGCCGGCGGCCACTTGGACCCCGGGACGTCGTGCACCTTGGGTTTTGGATCCGTCAGCACCTTGACCGTGTAATCGCCCGCAGCCAGGTCCGTGATGCGCGTGAACTCGTTAACGGTGATTTCCGAGCAGACACGCAGATTCATGTCTCGTGCGATTTTTCTCGCGACGGTCAGTCGTTGACCGTCAAAGAGGCGATCCGCGGGCTGAGCGTCGCCGGGGTCGAAATGGACTTCGAGGATCGCCGGTCTTTCGACGGCAATCTCAAGGTTGCCGTCTTTGAAATCGGCCAGCTTAAAGGGCCCGCGCTCGAAGTACCGCAAAAACCCCGGCGCAAAAATGGCGACATAAAACGGCTCGTCGGGGTGCGCGAGTCCCACCGCAAACTTTCCCGGGCCGGTTGGCCGAACGGGCAACAGATTCGAGTCACTCGGCCCAAGCTTCCGATTTTCTGGCTGCCACAGCCGCTGCGCCTGGTCGCGTTGGCGTTCGGAATAGACCTCGGGCTCGAAGTCTGCGGGGAAGGTCATGCCGGGAGGCAGTCGAAGACTCAGATGCAGCGGCTCACTGCCTGGGTGAGCTGCCGGCGACCTCGGGTGGGTCCCAGCGACCAGCCAGACGCCCCAGCTTATGAGGCACAACAGAGAGCCAGTGCCTCTCGATCGCGACTGTCGAGTTTGGTTGGCGGATCGGGTCATCGGATCGGCCCTCCGGGTTCAATCGGCTCGAGTGAATTGGCTACCGTTCGACAGACCGGTTGCTGGTGTGAAGACGGGGCGATCGGCCGCCTTTGTCTAAGTGCAAACGCCGTGATTCGAGATGGCCGGACGCGATTGCGGACGCGTCGGAAACCCCCTCACCCCCAGCCCCTCTCCCGCAAGGGGAGAGGGGGGGAAGAGGTCTAGTGTCGGTCCTGCTTTCACAAGAGTCCGTGATATGCGAAATGGTCTCCCCTCTCCCCCGCGGGAGAGGGGCTGGGGGTGAGGGGGCCTAGCGCTCGGTGCGGCAAAGTCGCGCACCGTCATTTGGCCCTGCCGACGTTCGAGGCGCCGGCTAAGTTTGCTTGATCGTCGTCTTTGTCATGGAAACGGCTGCAACCCCAAGTCGAGGCCGCGGCGTCGCTTGCATTGGGGTAATAGCGCTTTTAAAGTGGATCCGAGAGCGGCCGGAGGGGAGGGCGTCCCCCGGTTGGTCTGCACGCGGTTTGATCAGCTTCGCTTCCGAAAGAATTTCCAAACGGCTTACCGCGGCAAGGCGTAAAGCCGTGGGACGGGTTGACTCGTTCCACGTGGCCCGCAGGGGAGTCGTTACGTCGCGGCCGAGCCGGTCCGGGAAATTTTACCGAGGGCGTTGAGATCAAACGGGAGTCGGCCTTGGTCCGGCAGCAGTCGGGCGGGCGAAAGCCGGACGCGCAAAAGTATGCCGATCTCTCCGCGAACACCTCTTCGCAGGCGGTGTGGTTCGTTTGTCACACGGCCGCGACGCCTTCGTGTTATCGGCAAATCCGTATCAATCATCTGGACACGTTGGGGAAGTCTCGATGTCTAGCGAGTCAGTCATTGAAATTCGGAATCTCACCAAAATCTATCGCGACTTTTGGGGACGCCCCAAGGTCCGGGCCCTGAACTCGCTCAGCCTCGACGTCTATCCGGGCGAAGTCTTCGGATTGCTGGGCCCCAATGGATCCGGCAAGACGACGACGATGAAGCTTTTGTTGGGACTGCTGTTCCCGACCG
Source organism: Planctomycetaceae bacterium (assembly GCA_035623955.1). GTDB lineage: Bacteria > Planctomycetota > Planctomycetia > Planctomycetales > Planctomycetaceae > DASPSM01. Next base: position 5,941 of record DASPSM010000025.1, on the reverse strand, counting down.
AGGGGGAAATCAAGATCCTCGGCCGCCCTGCCGCGGACGTCGAAAAGAACGAGAAAATCGGCTACCTGCCGGAAGAGTCGTACCTCTACCGGTTCTTGAACGCCGAGGAGACGCTCGACTTCTACGGCCGCCTCTTCAAGATGCCGGCTTCGCGACGCCGCGAGCAGGCCGACTATCTGATCAAGATGGTTGGGCTCGACGGGGCCCGTCGGCGGCAACTCAAGGAATACTCGAAAGGCATGACCCGCCGCATCGGGTTGGCCCAGGCCCTGATCAACGACCCAAGCCTGGTGCTGCTCGACGAGCCGACGAGCGGTCTGGACCCGATCGGCACGCGCGAGATGAAGGACCTGATTCTGCGGCTGAAAAACGAAGGCAAGACCGTCGTGATGTGCAGCCACCAACTGGCTGACGTCCAGGACGTCTGCGACCGCATTGCCATCCTTTACGCGGGCGAACTGAAGCTTTTGGGCAAGGTCGACGAGCTGCTGCAGGAGCAGAACGAGACGCAAATGCTCACGTCTCCCTTGAGCGAAGACGTGGTCAAAGAGATCGAGCAGGTGATCAGTCGTCACGGCGGCCAGATGCACCGCGTCGATCACCCGGTCGTTACTCTCGAAGAACTCTTCTTGCGGATCGTTAAGCAAAGCCAGGAGCGACCGGGCCAACGGTTCACGGCCGACGGGGGCGCGCCCCCGCGTTCGGGCGACGGCGCAAAGCCCGCGTCTCCGGAACCCGAACCGGCTGCCGCCGGCCCGCAAGCCACTCGCTAGCCGCCCGCTGGAAGTCATCACAGAGCCGGCCCGCACCGGCGCGACCTTCAACCCTTGTTGGCGCTTTGGATTCTTAAAGCGAATTGACAGTTCGGTCTTTATCGGTGGCCTATGCAATTTGACGTGGTTCCCTACGATCTCGTTCAGGGCGTGAGCACGTGGCTTAAAGTGATGCTGGCGTGCGGCGTGCTCGTTCTGATCGCGTCTTTCGCCGCTTCGCTGGGTTTTGGACTGCGTGGGCCGGCCAAGGTCTTTTGGCAGCTGGTCGGTGCCGTCAAGGACATCTCCGAACTTTCGGCCCGACGCATCTGGGCCCTGGCCATGCTGACGGCCAGGGAGGCCATTCGTCGCAAGGCGCTGTTGGTCTTTGGCGTGTTTGCCCTGCTGTTCATGTTCGGCTCGTGGTTCCTGTCGACTCCGGGGGAGAAAGCCGACATCCAGATCCAGCGGCACGTCGTGTTCGTCTTCACGGCGATCAGCTGGCTCGTGCTGCCGGTGGTGTTGATGCTGGCCTGTTGGGGAATTCCGGAAGACATCAAGGCCCGCTCGATGCACACGGTGGTGACCAAGCCCGTTCGCCGCATCGAGATCGTGCTGGGCCGCATGCTTGGCTTTTCGATGATCGCGACGCTGATCGTCGCGGTCATGTCGGTTGCCGGCTACATCTGGATCGATCGTCAGGTCACGAAAGACGCCCACGCTCAGCTGCTTTGCAAGGTGCCGATCTACGGCAAGCTGTCGTTCCTCGACCGGCAAGGGCAGCCCGCGACCGCCGGTATCAACGTGGGGGACGTTTGGACGTTCCGTTCGTATATCGAAGGGTCGACGAAAGCCACGGCGATCTGGGATTTCGACCGGCTCAGTGACGCCTCACTGATGCCGATCAGCAGCAAGGAACAGGGCGAAACGCGCGGCCTAAGGGTGCAGACGTCGTTTGAATCGTTCCGCACTCACAAGGGCGTGATCAACAGCGGCCTGTTATGCCAGCTGACGCTCGTGAATCCGAAGACCAACTTGCGCGTGCCGCTTCCGGCCTTCGAGGTCGCCGAATATCGAGGTGATGCCAACGTCACGGCCATTCCTGCGAGCCCGACGTATTACGACAGCGAAGCGCGCAAGAACAAGACGGTTGACCTGGTTAAGGACCTGATTGCGGACGGCCAGCTGCGGATCGAAGCGCGCTGCCTGAACGGCGAGCAATTCCTCGGAATGGCCCGCCCGGACATGTTCATCCGCACTCCCGACCGGCCGTTTGCGGTCGGTTTCTTCAAGGCAGTCGGCGGCGTTTGGCTGCAGGCATTGGTGGTGGTGATGATCGGCGTGGCGGCCAGCTGCTTCCTCAAAGGACCCGTTGCGACGCTGATGACCTTTTGCGTGCTGATCGTCGGCATGTCCTTCCGCGGATTGATCGACAAGATCGTCTCGGGCGACCAGTTGGGGGGCGGGCCGACCGAGTCGATCTACCGCATGGTCACCCACCTGAATCAGACGGTCGATCTCGATCTCAGCGGGACGGTCACGAAGACCATCAAGGGGAGCGACTGGGTCGCCCAGCAGGGGATCTGGCTGGTGCAGCAGACCTTCCCGAACTTTCAGTATTTCGGGATGTCGCCGTACGTCGCCAAAGGATTTGACGTCGACTTCCGGGCGGCGATCATCCCGAGCATTGCCGTGGCGTTGGCCTATTTCGTCCCATGCGTGCTTTTGGGCTATTTCGCCCTGAAGCTGCGGGAGCTGGAATCGAAATGAACAATCTCTCCTCGCGTCAGCGGAAGCTGATCTACCTCGTCGTGATCATCCTGCTGGTAATTCCCATCATCTGGCTGGGTCGTCCGACTTCCGGCACGGGGTCGGAAATGGATCAGGGCAAACTCGCGCAGCTTCGGGTGCGCTACGACCTGGGCGAAAACCAAATGGGACAGGTCGATCCGACCAGCGCAGCGATGAACCTGGTGTTGCTTGGCTTTCGCGGAATCGCCGCCGACCTCCTCTGGGCGCAGGCCGACGAAAACGAACAAACCAAGAACTGGGCCGAGCTGCGGGCGAACGTCGACGCGATCATCTTGCTTCAGCCGCACTTCGTGCGCGTCTGGCAGTTCCAGGGGTGGAACCTGGCGTACAACGTGTCGGCCGCGTGGGACCTGGTGGCGGACCGCTTCTACTGGGTGAAGGAGGGGGCGAAGTTCCTGAAGAAGGGGCGGGCGATCAACGAAAAGATCGCCCAGCTGCCCTACGAAGAAGGGCGCGTCCTGGGAACCAAGATCGGCCGCGCGGATGAATGGAAGTTCTATCGGGCCTTCTTCAAGAAAGACCCCAACGAGGAGCTTTTCAAAGGTGGGGCCGATCCCGAACTCAACCCCAAGGGGACCGACAACTACCTGGCGGCGAAGGACGTGTACCTCGTCGCCAACGACCTCCAGCAGAAATATCCGCAGTCGGTCTCGATGCTTGACGTCCTGTTCCGCAGCTACCCCTACCGGTCGCAGATCAACTACGCCGACGCGCTGCAGCGTGAAGGCCATTTCGACGAGTCATCGCAGACCGCGTGGGAGGAGAGTTATCGCGAGTGGGTTGAGAAGTTCGGCCAGGAGAAGTTTTACGGCCCAGCCGGCTCCTATCACCTCGAGATGACCGAACGCGACATGCAAGAGGCTGCGGAGGGGCAAAACGCCGACGTGGATGAGTACACGCGGTGGGTTCTGCGGATGCAAAATGAAACCCGCTATCCCTATTGGAAATTCCGCTCGCAGGCGGAGTCAGCCAAGTTGATGGTCGACGCTCACCGCTTGATCTACGACGGTGAGCGACAGTTCGTGAAGGGCAACCTTTCCACGGCTCGCGACCTGCTCTTCCGCGGAATGACGCTTTACGAGCAGCTGTTCAGCAAATATCAGGTTCTGGCCACGGACGATGAAGCGCTCGAAGAGGCGATCACGGCAGTCTATTACTGGCAGCGGATCCTCAAGCTCGAGTTCAAGCCCATCCAGGCGCAGTATCCCTTGAGCGTCGTGTACGCCAACCATGCGAACCTGCTGCCCCAGATCGAGAGCCGGTTCAAGCGCGAAACCGGGCAGGACTAACGCGTAGAAGGGTTGTGGCGAGACGGGCAGCAACCGGACCGCCCGGAGGCGAGTTATCAGCAGCCAGTCCGAACTCGAAATGAGCGCCGCACGCCGCGCGGCCGGCATTCGTCAAGCCTGCCTGTGTGCTCGGATTGCGGATGAATATCGAGGTCGGGACACGGTCGTTCTCGACCTGACCGACGTGACGCCGATCTTCGACTTCTTCGTGCTGACGACCGCCACCAGTCCCCGCCAGATGCGGGCCATTGCCGACGAGGTTCACCGCGTGCTCTCCGCGGAAGGCGCCCGGTCGCTAGGGACTGAAGGAGCCGACTCCGCGACCTGGATGTTGCAGGATTACGGCGACATCGTGCTGCACGTCTTCACGCCGGCGGCGAGATCCCTGTATGATCTCGAACACTTGTGGGCCGACGCGGCCCGCGTCGACTGGCAGGGATATCTCGACAGCTCGAAAACGGCATGAATTTGCTCGCTCTTCTGCGGCGCCGCTTTGCGGGAGCGCTGGCACCTCTCTCCGCCGACGCGGCCTCACTGGCGAACCTGGTCAAAGCCGCGCAGGATCCGAAGTTCGGCGATTACCAGGCCAATTGCGCCATGCCGCTGGCTAAACAGCTCGGCGAGCCCCCGCGAAAGGTGGCCGAACGGATCGTCGCGAGCTTGGACGTCGCGGACGTCTGCAAGCCGCCCGAGATTGCCGGCCCCGGCTTCATCAACCTGACCCTTGCGAGCGATTGGCTCGAGCGCGCCTTGTGCGAGCTGGTCGCCGACGAGCGGTTGGGCATGCCCCTCACCGACGCACCAGTCCGCGTCATCATCGATTACTCCGCCCCCAACGTCGCCAAGCCCATGCACGTCGGCCACCTGCGCAGCACGGTGATCGGCGCCGCGCTTTACCGGCTGTTCCGATTCGCCGGCCACGACGTTCAGAGCGACAATCACATCGGCGACTGGGGGACGCAGTTCGGCATGATTCTTTACGGGTACAAGCATTTTCTCGATCGCCAGGCGTACGCACGGGAACCCGTGACCGAGCTGGCGCGACTCTACCGCGAGGTGAACCGACTCGGCGAGCAGGATCCCGACGTGGCCCGCGGCGCCCGCGAAGAGACGGCCAGGCTCCACGCGTTCGATCCCGAAAACGTTGCGCTCTGGCGCGAGTTCGTGCGAATCTGCCGGCAAGCTCTCGATGCGATGTACGAGCGGCTGCACATCACGTTCGACATGACGCTGGGCGAAAGCGCTTACCAGGACCTCCTGAGCGACGTTGTCCGCTCGCTCGAGGAAAAGGGGATCGCGACCATGAGCGAGGGCGCAACCTGCGTGTTTGTCGACGACAACGCGGCCCCCTTCATCGTCCGCAAAAGCGACGGCGCTTACACCTACGCCACGACCGATCTCGCGACCATCCGCTACCGGGCCGAGACCTTGAAGGGAAAAGAGTTCCTTTACGTGGTCGACGCCCGGCAAAGCGAGCACTTCAAATTGCTCTTCGCCACGGCGCGACGTTGGGGTTACGACAAGCTTGATCTCCGCCACGTGAGCTTCGGCACGATTTTGGGGGAGGATAAGCGGCCGTTTCGCACGAGCTCGGGCGACACCGTCGGTCTGGAAAGTCTGCTCGACGAAGCCGTCCTGCGGGCCAGAAAGATTGTCGACGAGAACGACGACGCCAAGGAGACGCCCGAGCTCGACCAGCAGGCCCGGGCGGCGGTCGCCGAAACCGTCGGCATCGGCGGGATCAAATACGCGGATCTGCGGCACAACCGCGAGAGCGACTACGTCTTCTCGTGGGACAAAATGCTGGCGTTAACCGGGGACACGGCGACTTACATTCAGTATTCGTACGCGCGGATCTGCGGGATCTTTCGCAAGGGAGCGATCGACCGCGAGGCATTGCGCCGATCCTCCCCAGCGATCCACCTGCACTCGCCCGCCGAACGCCGGCTCGCGGTGTTGCTTTTGCGGTTTCCGGAAAGCGTCGAGGCGGCGATCGAAGACTGCCGGCCGCATTTCATGACGCAATACGTCTTCACGCTGGCCGACGCGTTTACGACGTTTTACGAAGAGTGCCCGGTGCTCAAAGAA
>DASPSM010000021.1:0-5986 GCA_035623955.1 Planctomycetaceae bacterium | reverse complement strand
CGTTATGCGCAAGGGGGCCGATTGCTCTGGTTCGCCGCCGCGTTCGTCTCCCTGACGTGCAGCCTGGCCGCGAAGCAAACCCTCGTGACGCTGCCGTTCGTCTTCCTGCTCGTTGACTTCTGGCCCTTGGGGCGGTTCGGCGTTGCGACAAGTCCAGGGTTGGACGGAGCGACACGCTCTGAACGCCGTCTTAGCATCGCGCGGCTGTTTGCAGAAAAGATCCCGTTCTTTGCTCTGAGCGCTCTGTTTTGCGCCATTGTCCTGTTCGCGCAGTCGCGCGGCAGAGCCGTCCAGCCTCTGGCCGCGATGCCGCTGGCGACTCGCGTTGCCAATGCGATTTTGGTGTACGGGATTTATCTGGAAAAAGCGCTCTTCCCGTTTGGGCTGGCGATCTTCTACCCGCATCCCGGAGCGCAGATTTCGTGGCTCGGCGTCGCGGGCTCTTTTGCCGTTCTGACAGCGGTCACAGCCGCTGCGATTGCCCGCGCGCGTCGTTATCCCTTCGCCGTCGTTGGCTGGTTGTGGTTTATTGGGACGCTCGTCCCGATGATCGGCCTGGTCCAGGTCGGCAGGCAGCAGATGGCCGACCGCTACGCTTACTTTCCCAATCTCGGGCTCTACATGGCCGTGGCCTGGCTGGCACCCGCGTTTGTCTCGGGAATGGCAGTGCGTCGTCGGGCCTTGCCGGCGATCGCCAGCGCGACGGTGGCGATCTACGCGGCAATCGCTTTCGCGCAGCTGGGCTACTGGCAGGACGGAATCACGCTCATGCGTCACTCGCTGGCTGTGACAGGCGACAATTCGTTTGCCGGCGGCGTGCTCGCGGAGGCCCTGTTGGCTGAATCGAGAGTCGACGAGGCCCTCGAGCAGTACCAACGGAACATCGATCGGGCGCCGGGAGAAGCGGGCTGCCATGTCTCGCTGGGGTCGGCCTTATACAACCTCAAGCGCTTCGACGCGGCCGCCGGGCAATTTCGAGCGGCGCTAAAAATCGACGAGCGCAACGACGCGGCACACTCGGGCCTGGCCCTGGCTCTGTGCGGCAAACGCGACTACGTCCACGCCCAGCGCGAGTTTTTTCGATCGCTTCAGATCGAAAAAATCAATCTCAGCGCCTACGCGGGCCTGTCGCAATTGTTTCGCGCCCTTGGCGATTACGAACAATCGATCGTATGCGCCGAGCGCGCTCTGAAAGTCGACGACACGCTCCCCTTCTGTCAGCGGCTCTTGGCGATCAAGCTGCTCGACCAGGGGCGCCCGGAGGAGGCGATCGACTGCTGGCGTCAACTCGCGGCCGTCTGGCCACAAAACGCCGAATTCCGCGCCGAACTCGAGCGGGCCGAAGCCATGAACCAAGATCGGGCCGGCCCTGCGATGCGCTGAGCTCTGATGCGATGGCTTGATTCGTGTTGCCCGCGCGCACGGTGGTGGATTCTTCAACAAACAGAGCGGAGCTCTAAAAGCTCCGCTCTGTTCTTCGATCCGCCGCGACGGCCGGCTTTACCGGATCAATCGGCCGCGGGGCTGCCCTGTGGACCGAATTCCTGAACCGCCCGACTTGGAAGGAGATCGGCCAAACTGGCTTCAAATCGACCAGGATCCAGGATAGGGATTCTTGATCAATGCGATCGGCCGGATAAGCATTGCCCAGAAGGGTGTGCGTGAAGCCTGAAGTACGGCCGAGTTCAGAGGCACATTTAAGCTGGCATGCGGCTTGCTTCAGGAGGCAAATGTCTCCCAGAACGACTTGGCTCGTTCGCAGTTTTCCCCTTTTTTCCAGTCCGGTCGTTATTCAAATGAGCGAGTTCGCGCTGTCTCGCGTGAGGCCCCAGGATCGTTCGATTCGCGAAAATGTGAATCGAGCTTTGCTCGAAACCGGCTACGCGCCGTTGCGTTGTATTCAGTGCGATGTCTCGAACGGAGTCGTCGAGCTGACGGGCAGCGTGCCGTCTTTCTACGTCAAGCAACTTGCTCAAGCGGCCGTGCTGCGACTCGACCGAATTCGGGGGGCCAAGAACCGCTTGCATGTCGCTTGAAAGCGATTTCGGCGCGACATGCCTGGCCGAAAGGCCAATCTGTGGGTTGGGCTCGGGGGCTCGGGGATTCTCAGCCAAGGCGCTTGGAGAGTCCCAGCTCGAGTGCGAAAATGGGATGGCTCTTTTGTTGCGGGTAGTGACCACGAACCTTGCATCAGCCACGGGGGCACCATGTCGACTCTCCTCGTAATCGACGACGATCGTGCTGTTTTGTACACGATTGAACGCGCTTTTCAGGGGACTGGCGTTTCGGTCCTGACGGCCAAGACAGTGCGCGAAGGGCTCGAGCTCATGGCTCGCAAGCCCGACGTGGTGCTGTTGGACGTCATGCTGCCCGAGGGATCCGGCTTGGAAGCCGTGGAGAAAATCCAGGCCCACGATCCCAAGCTGCCCATCATTTTCATCACGGCCGGCGGCACCAGCGACACCACGATCGAGGCGATGAAGCTCGGAGCCTACGACTACCTGCTCAAGCCGCTCGATCTGCCCAAACTGAGGGAGCTGGTCGATCGAGCCCTCGAAATCCGGCGGCTGATGCAGGTGCGCGTCGAGCTGCCCAGCAGCTCCGACGCCGGCGTCGACGGCGACCAGATCATCGGTCGCAGTCCGACGATGTGCGAGGTCTTCAAGGCCGTCGGTCGCGTCGCCCCCCAGATGGTCACGACGCTGATCGTCGGCGAGAGCGGCACAGGCAAGGAGCTGGTCGCCCGGGCGATCTATCATCACAGCGCTCGATCGCAGGAACGCTTTCTGGCGCTCAACTGCGCGGCCCTGCCGGAAACTCTGCTGGAAAGCGAACTGTTCGGCCACGAGAAGGGCTCGTTTACGAGCGCCAACTACCGCCGCATCGGGAAATTCGAGCAGTGTGCGCGGGGCACGATTTTTCTGGACGAAGTGGGCGACATGTCCGCGCTCTTGCAGAGCAAAATCCTGCGGGTGCTGCAGGAGCAGCGCTTCGAGCGCGTCGGGGGCAACGAGACGATCACCACCGACGTCCGCGTGATCGCCGCCACCAACCGCGACTTGCCTGCGATGGTGGCCAAGGGAGAGTTCCGCGAGGACCTCTTCTATCGCCTGAACGGCTTCACGATCAAGCTGCCCCCCCTGCGCGAACGGGGCGAAGACATCTTGCTCCTCTTGGAACATTTCCTGAGCCGGTTCGGCCGCGAGCTGCACAAACCCGAAGTGCACGGCATGTCGCCCGAAGCGCTCGAAATGCTCATGCGCTATGCCTGGCCGGGCAACGTCCGCGAGTTGGAAGCCGTCGTCCGGCAATCGCTGTTAAACACCACGGGCAACGTGATCCTGCCCGATTTCCTGCCCGAAACCGTGCGCGTGCCCGGACGCGCGGCCGCGATCTCGTCGAATTCGCACGATACCCCTCCTTGCGATTTGAAACCGTTCGTGGATGAATGCTTGCAGAACGGCGCGACCGACATGTACACGGCCTCGGTCGAAATGATGGAGCGCTACGTGCTGACGAGAGTGCTCCGCCACACGGCGGGCAATCAGTCGCAAGCCGCGAGGATGCTCGGTATCACGCGCGGCAGTCTGCGAAACAAGATGCGGTCGCTCCGCATTCAATTGGGCAGCACCGTGAAGGTCGACGACTTAGAGGCCGCTGCCGCGAAAGTCGATTGAGGCGCGCCGCGCGCCCGCGCTGTGATCCCGTCGTTGCGAACCGTTTCGACGGACGAGTCAATTCACCGGTCGATCTGTATCCGCGCGGAGAACGCGCGAAAGGCCCTTGCAGTGCGGGTGCGACGACTGCTGCCGAAAAAAAAGTAAGCGGTGTTCCGGCCATCGCCGCAACACCGCTTGCTGTCTGTTGCTCAATCCAGGAATTCGCGGGCGTGGGTTTTAGCGCTCGCGCTCCCGCTCGTATTCATGTTCACGGCGGGCTTCGCGGTGCTCTTTACGCCACTTCCACGGCTCGACCGGATGGCGATCGGCCCACAGGCCGAGATGACGCTCGCGGGCAACGCGCTCGGCTTCGGCAAATTCACGGATCGGCTCGTGTTCGGTGTGATGCCAACCGAAACCTTCGCGGACCATCTCCACATTGAGGGGCCGCTCGCCTAAGTACAGGTTGCAGCAGGCGCGGCCTTCCGAGTCGGTCTCGACCTGCGCGAAGCGGACTTCCTTGTTGTAGATCCGGCGGTACAGCGCCTCGCGGGCTTCCTTCCAGTACGGTTGCCCGTTCTCGGGAGCGTCGACTCCGTACAGGCAGATCCTGTGGCGGCGACCGTCGCGGTCCTCGATGATGCAGGTGTCGCCGTCGATGACCTGAACGACGCGGCCGTTAAGGAAGTGCCGTTCGCGCTCGCGTTCGCGCTCACGGTGTTCCTCGTAACGATCTTGGGCAGAGACGAAAGATGCCAGGCTCAGAATCGCGCAAAATGCGACGAACGTGCGGGCCATTTCCAGACTCCTTTCTTGGGTCCACGGGGGCCGAATTTCTATCGGACTTGCAAGCTTTGGGCAATGCGACTTTGCGGCGCGAACCCCAGGAGCCGCCGCTGTCTCTGAAAAGTGCAGATTTCGGCTTCGTAATGCGGCAAAACCTCCTCTTGTATAATGGCCAGGTAAGCTCTTTCCCGATTCGAGGCGCCCGTCTCGAGGTGCCCAATTTGAGGTGGCTGTGACCGACCGTCCGCTGACCCTGTATGCCGACCATGGGCGAATTTATCGCCAGAATAAGTTCGTTTACCCGGTCCTCTCGCGTCGCAGCGGCGGAATCTCGATCGGCGTCAACCTCAACCCCGACAAGGTCTGCAACTTCGACTGCATCTACTGCCAGGTCGATCGCCGCAGCGAGGCCGAAACGCGGTTCGTCGAAACCGACCGGCTGTGGGATGAGCTGGCTCTGATGCTCGACTTCGTCACGAGCGGTCAGATTTATAACGACGCCAAATTCGCCGACGTCCCCCCGGCGCTGCGGCGGCTCAACGATATCGCCTTCTCCGGCGACGGCGAGCCGACCACGTATCGCAACTTCGACGAAATCATCGCGTCGGCCGCCGAACTGAAACGACGCCGCGGACTGAGCGACGTCAAACTGGTGCTGATCACCAACGCCTCGATGTTTCATCGGCCCGCCGTGGCGCGCGGCCTGGAGATTCTCGACGCCAACAACGGCGAGATCTGGGCCAAGCTCGAAACGGGGACCGAGGAGTACTACCAGCTCGTCGAGCGGACGAAGATTCCGTTCCGGCAGATCCTCGACAACATCACGGCCGCCGCTCGCCAGCGGCCAATCGTCATCCAGAGCCTGTTCATGCGGATTCGGGGTGAGGCTCCGCCGGAGAGTGAGATCGAGGCCTTCTGCGACCGGCTGAGCGAGATCGTGTCGGCGGGCGGCGCGATCAAGCTGGTGCAAATCTACACAGTCGCTCGCCAACCCGCGGAGAGTTTCGTCGCCGCACTCTCAGACGCGGAAGTCGACCAGATCGCCCAACGCGTGAGAGAGCGAACGGGCCTGACGACAAATTCATTCTATGGACCACCGTAGGCTTCGACCGGGCTGAACTAACGGTCGAGTGCGATGCCCACGGCTCGGCGTGGGCATGAATCGCAGGACATGCTCTCCCCAAAGCTGTGAGAGTGTCCCGTGGGGCCGTTACCCCTCACCCCCAGCCCCTCTCCCGCAAGGGGAGAGGGGGGAAGAGTCGCAGGGCTGGCGCCGCTCGCATAATAAAGCCATCGCGTGCGCTTCTTCTCATTCTCCCCTCTCCCCTTGCGGGAGAGGGGCTGGGGGTGAGGGGTACGCTCTCGATGTCTCAAAGTCACGCGCAGTTTTTACTCGCGCCGGCCGCGGACTGATTCCCAGGACTTTGGCGGCTCCGGCGGGCGGGTTGGGACCGATTGCTGGGACTTCCCCTTCTCCGCGAGAGTGTCCCGTCCATCGGGCGCGGCTGGTCCAACGGGTTTGGCTGGGGCCACTTGCGGTT
>DASPSM010000009.1:0-6619 GCA_035623955.1 Planctomycetaceae bacterium | reverse complement strand
CCCAGCCGTTCGAGCAGCGTCCCCGTTGTGGTGACGGCTTCCTCGACGACGGCAATGTTCTTGGGGAGTGACCTGGCGAGCGCCGACATGATCGTCGCGGGCGTCAGCGGGCGGTGGCTCCATTCGGCTGCGGCGCGGGCTTGGATCTGCTCGCGGATCTTCCGGTGCAGTTGTCCGCGTTCGGCACCACGTTTGGCAGCAAGTTCTCGTTCCGGCGCCGTCATCGTCGAACGCAACAGCGCCGCCAACTCCGCCAGGCCTGGCTTCGGATTCCCGGCCAACGAGACATCCGTGGCGTAGTTCTTGCCGAGCTGCCACGGATCCTGATCGAGGTGAATCAACCGCGTGTTCTCCGGAATGGCCCGCGCCGGCTCCTGATAGACATAGAGCCGAAAAAGATCGGTCCCCACCACGAACAGCACGTCGAATTCGCTCAGTCGTTGGACGATCTCGGGCGAGTAAATCGGCATGCCAGGGGCTGACAATGGATGCGTGCACGGGAAGGCGAGCCGTCCGTGGGTTGTCCCGGCTTCGGCCATCACGGGCGCTCCGAGCGCCTCAGCCAGCGAGACCAGCTCAGCGACGGCACTGGCTTCTTGCACGCGGCTTCCCGCGAGAATGCCGGGGTTTTTGGCCTTTGCCAGGATTTCGGCCGCGTGCTTGAGCTCTTCAACGGGAGGTCGCACGAGCGGATTGATCGGTCGCGGCGGCGTCAGATCGAAATGCCCCACTTCGCGCTGCACGTCGATCGGGATCGACAGAAACACCGGCCCCGTCGGCGGCATAAGAGCCGTCTGCACAGCCCGCCGGATCGCCAGGGGCAGATCCGCGGCCCGCTCGACTTCCACGGCCCATTTCGTCCAAGGCCTGGCGACGCTCACCATGTCGGACCAGAGGATCGGCTCTTCAAATTTCAGGCGGCGATCCTGCTGCCCCGCCGTCAGAACGAGCGGCGTGCCGGCCCGATAGGCGTTGTAGAGCATGCCCATCGCGTTGCCCAAGCCGCAGCTGATGTGCACGTTCACGACGCCCGGAACGCCTGACGCCTGGGCGAAACCGTCGGCCATCGCAACGACGGGCACCTCCTGCAGGCCGAGGATGTACTTGATCCGCGCGTGATCGACGAGCGCGTCAGAGAGGGGCAGCTCAGTCGTCCCGGGGTTGCCGAACAAATACCGCACGCCCGCCTCGGCCAGAATCTCGAGCATCGCTTCGCAGGCGTTCATCGGCATGGAAGTCCTCTTCGGCAGACCGGCCGAGATTGCGATCGCAACGGGTGAAAAATCGCCAGAAGTCAAGCCATTGTACCGGTCTGGGAATCCGACTCGCAACGAGCGACTTCTGCCACTTTGGACCAGAACGACCGCGCAGGATACGATAATGAGGACTTTGGGGAACCAACTTTTGAAAGCCGTTATTCTTGTCTTGACAACGCTCGCCGTGCTGACGGTGGTGGGCGCCCTGGCCCTCGAGCTGCCGGGCACTGGACCGGTTGCCGCGCCGCGCAAAACCCCAGCGGGCGACTCGCCGGCTGAAACTCGGCCCGATTTCAATCCGTCGGCTCCCCCGGTCGCGCGATTTGTCAAACCACTGGGGCCCGCCCCCGAGGGGATGGTCTGGATTCCCGGCGGCACGGCCGTGCTCGGGGACGACGACGGCCCACCCGACGAGCAACCGGCCCACTCGGTCACAATCGACGGGTTTTGGATGGATCGCACGGAAGTCACCAACGCCGCCTTCCAGAAGTTCGTCGACGCGACAGGCTACCTCACGATCGCCGAACGCACGCCAAAGCGCGAAGACTTTAAAGGGCTGACCGAGGACGTGAACGCGATTCCGGCCGAGAATCTCGTGGCTGGCTCGATTTGCTTCAATCCGAATTTCGATCGCCGAGCCCTTGCGAAGGATCATCCACTGTGGCCTCTGCAGGTTTGGAAATACGTGAAAGGCGCGAACTGGCGGCATCCGGACGGGCCGGAATCGTCGATCGCCGACCGCATGCAGCATCCCGTCGTTCACGTCGCCTGGGTCGACGCGGTGGCCTACTGCAACTGGGCGCACAAGCGGCTGCCAACCGAAGCCGAATGGGAGTACGCGGCCCGCGGCGGGCTGGCGCACGCGATTTATCCTTGCGGAAATGAGCTTGTCCAGAACGGAAAATGGACGATGAATATCTGGCAAGGCGTGTTTCCTGAAACGCACAACGTGCAGGATGGTTTCCGCACAACGGCTCCTGTCGCCTCGTTCGCCGCCAATGGCTATGGGCTTTATGACATGGCCGGCAACGTTTGGGAGTGGTGCAACGATTTTTATCGTCCCGACTATTACCGTTTCGCCCCGCTGTCGAATCCGCAGGGACCCTCCGACAGCTTCGATCCGCTCGAACCCTTTTCGCCGAAGCGCGTGCAGCGCGGGGGCTCTTTCATGTGCAGCGACAATTATTGTCGCGGCTACCGCGTCAGCGCCCGGATGAAACAGGCGCCCGACAGCGGCACCTTTCATGCCGGCTTTCGGTGCGTCCGTTCGCCCGAAGCCGAAAACACACCCTCCCAATCGACACCCTAATCCAAACGATGCGCGCGCTTTCGGGAATTCAGCCAACCGGCCGATTTCATTGGGGCAATTATTTCGGCGCGATCCGGCAGTACATCGAGTTGCAGGACAACGAGCAGGCGTTTTATTTCATCGCCGACCTGCACGCTCTCACGACGGTGCGGGAGCCGCAGCTCCTCACCGAATACACGCGCGACGCCGCCGTCGAGCTGCTGGCCTTGGGGCTCGATCCCAAGCGAGCGACGCTGTTTCGGCAGTCCGACGTGCCGGAAGTCACCGAGTTGACGTGGCTCTTGATGACCGTCACGCAGATGCACCTTCTCGAAAAGTGTCACGCCTATAAGGATAAAAAGTCCAAGGGACTTCCGGCCGATGCGGGGCTGTTTACCTATCCGGTGCTGATGGCGGCTGACATTTTGCTTTATGACAGCGACGTGGTGCCGGTCGGGGCCGACCAGGTGCAGCACATCGAGGTGACGCGGGACATCGCGGCACGGTTCAACTCGATGTACGGCGAAGTGCTGACTCTGCCGAAGGCGCATGTCGTCGAGGCGGCGGCGAAAGTCCCCGGCACCGACGGCGAAAAGATGTCGAAGAGCTACGGCAACGCGATCGAAGTCTTCGAGGAGCCGAAAAAGCTCCGCAAGAAGATCATGTCGATCAAGACCGACTCGAAGCCGGTGGAAGCGCCCAAGGATCCCGACAGCTGCGTGCTGTTTGAGCTCTACAAGCTGTTCGCCACGCCCGAGCAGCAGGAGCAATTGGCCGGCCGATACCGGGCGGGGGGAATGGGTTACGGGGAGGCCAAACAACTCCTCTACGACGCATCCCTTGCCTATTTTGCCGAAGCACGGGAGCGCCATGCCGAGCTGGTGGCGAACGAAGCGAAGGTCAATGAGATCCTGGCCGAGGGGGCGGCAAAGGCCCGAAAGAAGGGTCGCGAGATCCTTGATCGCGTTCGGCGAGCTGCCGGATTAGTCACGAAGAGCCCAGTTTGAAACGGGGCCCTTCGTTCAATGTGCGAGTACAATCGGCAGACGGAGATATCTGCCGGTCCATAGTCTGAACCAGGGAGAATTGGGCATGAGCAGGCTGCCCGGGCGAACGCATCGCAAGGCAATTGTCGCGTGCACTCTTTTTTTGAGTCTGGGCTTCGCTCCGGACGCCGCGTGGCCCGGCAATTCGACCACGCCAGCGACCGCCAGATCGGCAGCCGACTTCGTGTTGAAGGATCTCGCCGGTAACTCGGTCGCGCTGCACGATTACAAAGACAAAGCCGCGATCATCGTCTTCTTCATGGGGATCGATTGCCCCATCTCCAACCTGTATTTGAAGGATCTGGCCGATCTGGCGGCCCGATATGGGAAGCAAGGCGTGCAGATCGTCGGCATCCAGTCCAATGTCGGCACGACTCAGGCGCGAGCCGCCCAGCACGCGCGGGAATATAAGGTCGCCTTCCCGGTGCTGCTCGATCCCGGTCAGCACGTGGCGAACCAACTCGGTGCCAGGCGGACGGCCGAAATCTTCTTGCTCGACAGCCATCGGCAAGTCCGCTACCACGGCGCCCTGGATGACCGATATGGCTACACGTTCAAGCGCGACGTCCCGCAACGCCGCGATCTCGAAGAGGCATTGAAGGAGCTTTTGGCCGGGAAGCCGATCACGGTCGCCGAGACGACGCCCCGGGGATGCCTGATCACGCGCGACGAGCGGCCCGCCTCGCTAGGCGGCGTCACGTACGCCAGGCAAATCTCACGAATCATGCAGCGGCGCTGCGAAGAGTGCCACCGAGCCGGCGAAGTGGCGCCCTTCGCGCTCGAGAGCTACGACGACGCGGTCGAGCACTCCGCAATGATAAAGGAAGTCGTCCTGCAGCGACGGATGCCTCCCTGGCACGCCGATCCGCGTTATGGTCGCTTCTCGAATGATCGCCGCATGGAGCAGGACGAGATCGATCAG
The DNA here is from genome assembly GCA_035623955.1 of Planctomycetaceae bacterium. Taxonomy (GTDB): domain Bacteria; phylum Planctomycetota; class Planctomycetia; order Planctomycetales; family Planctomycetaceae; genus DASPSM01. Next base: position 2,107 of record DASPSM010000009.1, on the reverse strand, counting down.
CTGCTGGCGTGGATCGACGCGGGCACCCCGCTGGGCGACGCCAAGGACCTGCCCGCGCCCCGCCAGTGGACGACCGGCTGGCAGATCGAAAAACCCGATTACGTTTTCGAGCTGCCCAAAGTCGTCAAAGTGCCGGCGACCGGAACCGTCGAGTATCAGTACTACGTCGTGCCGACGAATCTCAAGGAAGATATCTGGATCCAGGCGGCCGAGGCGCGTCCGGGCAATCCGTCGGTGGTGCATCACATCATCGTCTTTTGCCGCAATCCGAAGGCGGACGACGACGATGGCGACGGCTTTGGCGGCCAGCACGTTTGCGGCGTTGCGCCCGGCGATCCGCCCCTCGTTCTGCCTCCCGGAGTTGCCCGGCGCATTCCGGCCGGGGCTGAACTGATTTTCCAGATGCACTATACGCCCAACGGGAAAGCCACCACTGATCGGTCGAAGGTTGGCTTCGAGCTGTACAAAGGCAAAGACAAGCCGCAGCACTTTTCGCATACTCAGCCCGTGATGAATATGCGGATCAAGATTCCGGCTGGCGAGCCGAACTACAAAGTCGAATCGTCGTACAAGTTCCCGCGGGACGCGAAGATCTACCAGCTCATGCCGCACATGCACCTGCGGGGCAAGGACTTCTTGTACGAACTGAAGCGTCCGGATGGCCAGACGCAGGTCTTGCTCTCGGTGCCGCAATACGATTTCAACTGGCAGAACACCTACCGTCTCGTAGAGCCGGTCGATGCCCCGAAAGGATCGACGCTGCATTGTGTGGCCCACTTCGACAACTCCAAGGACAATCCGGCAAATCCGAATCCCAAGAAGGTCGTCCGCTGGGGCGATCAGACCTGGCAAGAAATGATGATCGGCTGGATGACGCTGGCCTGGGACGATGACAAACCGGCGGCACAACAAAAGGGCGCCAAGAGCGACAAGCCGCCAGCGCAGCCCAAGTCGGAGAAGAAAACGACTTCGACGACGCCCGCCAGGCAAAAAGTCGCCGGGCTGTAATTGCGTCTTTCCGCCGACGCAGAATCAGCGGCCCCGCTTGCTCGTCACTCCTGCGGCGACATGATGTCAATCGGCCCGTCGCCGACGAAATGTAGCCGCTGGATGCGCACGATCTTCCATTCGTTGGCTTCGCGTTGCCAGGTCAATTGCCAGCGCGTGTAGATGTGGTCCTGTCGACTTTGGTAGTTGACGGTGGCGCTGGCGCGAAACGTGGCGGTCGCGCGCGATTCCGCGGAACTCATCTGCACGGTCAGATCCGTGATGCGAATCGTTCCGACGACATGCACCTGGCCGGCGACGGACCGCACCAGGTCTCGCTCTTTGTCGTCGTGCTCCGAGAAGAACTCAGCACAGCGATCGCCGTCGCCTGTCTCGAAGGCGTGGGCCAGCGCGTAGACGTTGTTCTCGACTCGCTCCGACTCGGTGACGATCAGGCGCTCGACGATGATCACGATCCCCCCGAGCGCCAGGAAGGCCAGCGACAATTGCAGCTGCCGAGGCCGCCGGTGCAGATACCACTGCGCAAAGAAAACGGCCGACAGGATCGAGCAGATAAAAAACGGAGGCCAAGGAGTTTCGGTGAACCACATCGGCGCGTACCTCTGCCTCGAAATCTAGGAGCACAGATGCGTGCGGGCAAGTGAGCCCCGCGCCCCGGGGAACTGAATCCGACGATGAGCGGACGTTCTGCTTCAATGACGGCGAAATCGCGGCGATTTGTCCGCTGATTCCGAAATTCTTGTCCGCCGACGGCAGACGCCGGCTGCCTTCGCACCGTGCGGGAAGTCACCGTCGCGCGGCGAATCGCGCGTCAGGCACTGAAGACTTCGGCGAGCTGCGTGACGGTCAATTCGCCAGCCGGTTGCCGTGATGCACCGCCATCACGCGAAACGAGCGGCGGATGACTTCGTCCGGTCCGATTTTCAGGATCAGCGAATAATCCCCGGCCGGCATCGTCTCCCCCAGCGTGTAATCGAAAATCACCCGCATCGTGTCTGCAGAGACGGTGCAACCGTTGTTATCGATCATGTGCTGCTCGGAATCGAGAAGCTGGCACGACAGCCAAAGATCTTCGTGGGGCGGGACCAGGTCGCACTCG
>DASPSM010000002.1:0-2858 GCA_035623955.1 Planctomycetaceae bacterium | reverse complement strand
AAGTTGTTGCGGGGCGAAGTCTGCTTCGGGACGGCGATCACGTTTACCGATCCGGCGATCACCGAGCTGCTGGCAGGCGATCTCGATTTTGTCTGGATCGATGCCGAGCATAACCCGCTGTCGCTCGAAGCGATTCAATTGCATCTTATGGCGGTGAAGGGAACGGCGGCGTTTCCGCTCGTCCGCGTCGCGTGGAATGACCCTGTCCTCATCAAGCCGGTGCTCGACATCGGCGCTCCGGGCATCATCGTGCCGCTCATTCGAACCGCTGCCGATGCGGCCCAGGCGGTTGCCGCCTGCCGCTATCCGCCGAAGGGCATTCGCGGCTTCGGACCGCGACGCGCGAGCCGCTACGGTCGCGACGGCGGACCGGAATACTGCGCCCAGGCGGATGCCTCGATCATGGTCAACGTTCAGATTGAGCATGCCGAAACAGTCGACAACCTCGACGACATTCTGGCGACCGATGGGCTGGCGGGGATCGTCATTGGCCCGAACGACCTGGCGGGCTCAATGGGTCATTCGGGCCGTCCGGACCATCCGGAAGTCCAAAAATCGATCGACACGGTGATCAAACGCGCGCGTGCCGCCAACAGGTTCGTCGGGATCGGGGCGAGCGCCGAGCCCGAGTCGCTGGCCGATTGGGCCCGCCGCGGCGTCCAATGGCTCTCGGTCGGGGCAGACTTTGTGCTATTGCAAAAGGCGGCCGCCCACACGATCGCCGCCACTCGCGCAAAGCTCGCTTCGCCGCGCCAGCTCTGAGCTGCCGCCCGTTCTTCGCGCGCCATGCGATTTCTGAACCAGCCTTCCTGCTTTCGTGGTTCAGACTCTGCTCCGAATGCACGCCACAGGCAGCTCTTTGCACCGCGACTTCAAGCTCTTTCCGAAATTCGCAATTCTTCCCCGCTCATGTCGTACGACCCCTACGGCCGATACAGATTGACAAGTCTCTTCACGGACACGATCGGCTTCGGCCGGTGCGAATGCTTCGCTCGCGAAGGAGTTGAGGGATGCGAAAGGTTTCGAGAATTCTCGCATCGGGAATCATTGCGGCCTCGGTCGGCAGCGTGGCTCTTGCCAGCGATGGGGACGCTTTCTCCCCGCCGCCGGCCCCCCCTTCGTCTCCGGTTGACGCGGGCGTCGGGCCGAAAGCTCCGACAGGCGTCAGCCTTACCGACCCGATCAACACGGCTCCCAAGTCTCCCGCGTTCGACCCCTTCGCCAGCGAGCCGGTTCCCGCGACAAGTCCCGCTCCGTCGCAAAGCCATTCGTCGTTTTCCATGCGGCCCATCTTGGGCAGGTCGACCGGTCATACCCTTGCGAATCAAGCTGACATTCACCACGCCGCGACTAGTGCCTCGCCGTTCGATGATCCGGCACCAGCCGGACGCGGCACGCAGTGCGACGGCTCCTCGTGGAACGCCGCTCCCAGTCCCCCGGCTGCCACCGTCTCCGGCGGTTTGGACGCGTCACAAGCGCCGACTGTCTGCATTCATTGGGTGAAACGCTCGCCGATCGTCGTCGGGCAGGAATGCCTCTGCGACCTGGTTGTCAAGAACGCGGGAAAGACCCCCGCGCGTGATCTGTTGATCGACGGCTACTTTCCGCCGACGGTCCGCCTGACTCATGCCGATCCGATGCCGGCCGATAACCAGGATCACGTCACGTGGTCGTTTGCCGCGCTGGGTCCGTCCGAGGAACGGTCCATTCACATCAAGCTCGTCCCCAGCCGACGCGGCGAGCTGCCGACAACCGCCGTCGTGCGGTTCGCTTCGGCCGCCTCGAGCACGTTTTCCGTCGAGGAGCCGCTGCTGGCCCTGGCTCTCCGCGGCCCCAAGGAGCTGATGGTCGGCGATCCGGCTACGCAGACGATTACGGTGCATAACCCCGGCACGGGGGTCGCCCACAACGTCTCTGTCGAAGCTCGGGTCTCCAAAGGACTCGAGGTTCCGCGCGGCGAACAGATGATCGTCCAGGTTGGCTCGCTGAATCCGGGCGAATCGCGCGTCGTTCGGCTGCCGCTGATCGCGATTGTCGGAGGCGAGCAGGAAATCACGATTCATGCCTCGGCCGGCAACGACCTGCATCGCGAGCTGGCCGCCAGGATTCACGTCGTCGCGCCCAGCCTCAAGATCGCTTTGGACGGTCCGACTTTCCGCTACGTCGGCCGCAAGGCTCATTACGTGGCGACGGTGACCAACAACGGGGGCGCCCCGCTGAACAACATTCACGTCACGCATGTCGTCCCCGACGGATTCCGGTTCGTGCAAGCCGACCACGGCGGGGAATTCGATGAACTATCGCGGACCGTCACCTGGAACATCGACCATCTCGACGTGCATCAGTCCGCCCTGGTCAAAGTCGAACTGGTCACCACCCAGATCGGCAATTGCGTTCACAGCGTGACGGCTGTCTCCGAACAAGGAGCGCGCTGCGAGTTGAAGCTGCCGACGGTTGTCGACGGCGTCGCCTCGCTCGAAGTCGAAATCCTCAAGCAGGCCGACCCGGTGGAAGTCGGCGTCGAAACGGGCTTTGAGATCCACGTTCGCAACGATGGATCGAAAGCGGCGGAAAACGTTGCCGTCGCCTGCGACGTTCCGGCCGTGCTCGAAGTCGTGCGGACCGAGGGGGCAACCTCGGTCGCCGAAAGCAAGGACCAGCTCAGCTTCCGTCCGCTGCCGGTGTTGGAGCCGGGCAAGGCCGCCATCTACCGCGTCCACGTCCGAGCCAAAAGCGAAGGCAGTCATCGGTTCGGCGTCCGTCTGACGGCCGACTCGATCAAAGAGCCGCTCACCTACACCGAACTCACCAAGTTCTACAAAGACTAGCAGGGGCGTGCCCCTGCACCCGGTGCGGTT
>DASPSM010000861.1:0-3810 GCA_035623955.1 Planctomycetaceae bacterium | reverse complement strand
TCGGGCGTCACGGATTTTCGCGCAATCAGGTCGCTCGCCTGCAGCGGACGCGACCCGAACCGGCGGATCGAGACCAACGCCCCGTCCAGCGCCAGCGGCCGGATGACGGCGTTGACGCGGCTCCCGTCCGGCAACCGCGCGTCGACCATCGGGCTCGACTCGTCGAGTCGGCGGCCGACGCGAGTCGCGATGCGCTGCACGAGCTCGAGCAAGTGCTGCTCGTCGTGAAAAACCACCGACGTCTCTTCGAGCTGGCCGCGGCGCTCGACGTACACCGTGCGCGGACCGTTGATCAAGATGTCGGTGACCGTCGGATCGCGGAGCAGAACTTCGATCGGACCTAGCCCGAGCGTTTCATCGATAATCTCGTTGATGACCTGCTCACGCTCATCCTGGCTGAGCAGCTCGACGCGTTCGTTGCAGAGTTGCTCGAGTCCCCTCCGCAACTCGCGCCGCAACTCGTAGTCGTCGACGTTGCCGATCGCCGGGATCCGCAGTCCGGTAACGAGCTGTTTGTGGATCTCCTTCTTCAGGCGAACGAGCCGCTCGTTGCCGAGAGGCTGGCCATTAGTCGCAGACGTGTTTCGGAATCCGATGGGCTGAAACACAATCCTGTCCCGTGATTCGAGTCAACGATCAAGTGGGATTCGTCACCGCTGAATTCAACCCGAGGATCGATTTAAGCCGCTCCGCCACCGGAGTTTTGCGGCCGTTAGTGCCGGGCGCGGCAGCGCCATTGCGACCTGGATTCTGATCGCAAAGTGACGCGGCAACAGCTTCAATGGCCTTGCCGATTGCACTCGAGGGTGCCTCTTGCATGACCGATACGCCGCAGTTGACGCATGAGTTGACCGTGTGCGCGTCCTCGGGCAAGTAGTGCCGGATCTTCATTCCGAGCACCGACTCGGCCTGCGAGCCGCTGATCTCCTTGGGTCTGCCATACCGAGCCGCGACGAGCTGCACCTTGTTCGGATCGACGCCCGCGCGATCGATCGCGGTCAACACGCGGTGGGCATTTCGGATTCCAGGGAAGTCGAGGCGCATGAGGAGCAGGACCGTCGAGCTCTGCAGCAGGATCGGGGCATTTCCGCCGAGCCAGAGAGAATTCAGGTCGACGACGACGTGTGGAAAGAGGGCCTTGCCGAAACGGATGACCTTCTGCAACCCCTCGACCGAGATGAATCGGGCTTCTTCCCATTCCTCGGGAGCGGCCAGAACGAAGACCCCGCTCTGGTGCTCCACAAGCGACTGTTCGAACATCTTTTGATCGAGCTTGTCGAGGTTGTGGCACAAATCGGCGATGCTGTGGCGCGGCTTCAGGTTCAGGCAAGTCGCCACGTCGGCGCCGGCCAAATCCAGATCGAACAGACCACATCGCCCGTGCGTCTTCGCAAGTTCAACGGCCAGATTGGTGGCAAAGAACGTGCGCCCGCAGCCGCCGTTGGCTCCCACAATCGTGATGAGGCGTCCCGACGTTGATCGTTTCGAGGCGGATTCGAGCAGCCGGCTCAACGCGGACGAGAGGTCATTCTGAAAGTCGCTCGCTTCGTCGAGATAGTCGTTGACGCCGGCATGCAGCATGCACAGGATCAGATTCGGATCTCGCGGGCCAACGGCCAGGATCGGCGTCTCAACAGCCTCGCGGAGCTGGCGGAGAACGGTCAGTGCGCGGTCGTGGTCCTGCGACAGCACAAAGACGATGAGCTCCGGTTGCGGTCGTACGGATGACGCCACCTGCCGCGCGGCGTCGATCGCAACGACATTCGCCAACGAACAATCGTAGCCGGACTGCGTCAGGTGATGACGGAGTCGGGTCGCTTTCGTCTGGCAGTCGCTGACGATCAGGATTGCCACGGCCCGCCCCTCTGATGAATCATGGCGGACGCTTGACCATTGGCTGGCGCGGTCTGTGTACGATCAGAGCGCGGCAGTCCGAGTTGGGAAGGACTGCTAAGTGCACGCTTCTCTGGATGGCACGTCGTCAGCGCGACTGACGCCCCAAGACAAAGTCTTGGCATTCGAGACAGCATGGTGGACCGCGTCTTGCTTCGTGATCAGCGGCTCAGCGCTTCGGTTCTTCTCGTTGAGCCGCTGCTCCGCAGGTTCGTTTCCTCGTTCGTGAGATGGTGAAGTGGTTCCGACTCGGGTTGTCGAAGTCTGGGGTGCTTAGCAGGAACGTACCTCACTATTCGAGCCGGCCATCCGTCGCGCTCGATAAATTCCGGTGAAATATCGGCGATTTAATGTCGGGAAATTGCTTACATCTAGAGGGCTACCGGAATCGCCTGAATCGCCCTTAATGGACGAAACACGCCTAGCGGATACTCATTGCATCGGTCACCAGGGGTTTGCTCGTATCTGGTCGAAGATGAGTCACGTTGAGCTTCTGGGCGCCAAATCGAGGCAGTGCGCCGCACTCATCCACCATCGCCGATGCGTCGAGCGGGAGACTGCAGAGGCACCCGTCCGGATGTTTATCCGACACCTCGCGAAACGCGTCCAACACCGTGAAGAAGACCGCCATCAATGACGGATCGAATTTCCGGCCATTTGCGGCCGACATCGTTCTCAGAGCTTCTTCCTCGGACATTTTGCGGCGGTAGATCCGATCGTGCATCAAAGCGTCGTAGACGTCTGCAATCGCCAGAATTCGAGCCGCCTCGGGTATCGCCTCGCCTGCAAGCCCCCGCGGATAGCCGCTTCCATCCCAGTGTTCGTGATGACAGAGCGCGATTTCCCGCGCCATGTCGAGGACCGCTGAGTTCGAGCGTGCCAGCAACGCGGCTCCGGCGAGCGTGTGACGCTCCATGACCTTTCTCTCTTCGGACGTCAGGCTGCCTTGCTTGCGCAAGATTGCGTCGGGCAGCCCGATCTTTCCGATGTCGTGCATCGGTGCCGCCAGGCGGATTTGACCAGCCTCGGCCCGAGACCAGCCCGCTGCGCGGGCCAGAATTTCGCTGTAGAGGCCCGTGCGGACGAGATGCTCACCGGTTTCGTGATCACGCGAAGCCGCGGCGGCAACAAGCCGATGAATGGTTTCCTCGTGCGCAACCTGGATGGTCTGCGTCTGCTCGCGGACTCGCTCCTCCAGCGATTCGGTGTACCGTTTGCGTTCGACCCGCAGCCGACGCCACTCTAATCCATGGTCGACCTGCGTCAGAAATTCCTCACGACAAACCGGCTTGATGAGATATCCATAGGCCCCGGCTGAGAGAGCTTCGATTGCCATCCGCGTCGTTTGGTTTCCCGTCAGCATCAAGACTGCGGTTTCGGGATAGGCTTGTCGGATCTGGCGCAGCAGTTCGATCCCCGACACCTCAGGCATCGCGATATCGACCGTCACCACGTCGATTGGATTGGATTCCAAGTGACGCGATGCGGCCGCAGCGCTCTTCGCCAACATGACTCGCGATCCTCTCGCCGTCAGCCAGCGCGACAGCAAGTCCAGGACCTGAAGCTCGTCATCGACCACGAGGATCGTAGGCGGCAGATTGAGAACCGGTGGCGTCTCGTCGTTTGCCATGAGCTGTCTGTTTCCTATCGCACTGCGAAAACGTCCGAGTCGGCGCAAATCCCGGCGGTGAATCAGACTCTTTGCGCTGTCGCCACAAGGGCGCGCAAGCCTACGGCGCCCGAGAGCCGTTTCAACAAGTCTTTTGACGGAATCCCGACCCGCTCGATCGATTGCCGGGGCTAACAAGTCCCGATTATTCCCTACCTTCCCGAAAATCCGACCTGGTCGCCGAGCGACCACTTCCGGCATGAAAGGGCTGTGCTACGGTTGAGATGCCCCATCGAGATGCCCTTTGC
>DASPSM010000852.1:0-7332 GCA_035623955.1 Planctomycetaceae bacterium | reverse complement strand
TCCTCTGCGACTCTTGCTGCCCGTCGCTCTGGTTCTGGTGATCGCCGGGGCGTTTCTGCGGCCCCGCCCCCGCGTGCGACCGCCGCGGCAGGCTGAGATCGATCGCCCCTGAGCGTGCGGATCGAATTTAGGGGGCGCCATCGCACAGACCGATCTGGCACGCGCACGCGGCACGCCTAAAATTCGGATTGGGTGGGCGGGTGTTCCGACCTGCTCCCGAAGGACGCGGACTGTGACCAACGAAGCGGCCGACGACTTGACCGACGAACAATTTCCGATCGACTCGGGCGGTCCCGAGCTGCGCGAGCGGATCCGGTCGCTGCCGACGACCTCCGGCGTCTATTTGATGAAGGATGCGCAGGGGAGAGTGATCTACGTCGGCAAAGCGGTGAACCTCCGCAGCCGCGTGGCGAGCTACTTCAACTCCGCGGCCGCCCAGGAAATCCGCACGGCCAACCTTGTCCCGGAAATCCGCGGGGTCGATTTCATCGAGACCGAGAGCGAAGTCGACGCCCTGCTGCTGGAGGCTCGGCTGATCAAGGACGTGCAGCCGAAGTTCAACCAGGAACTGAAGGACGACAAAACCTTCCCGTATCTCGAGATCCGCATTCGCGAAGAATTCCCGCGGGTCGAGTTCACGCGCAAGCCGCGGCCGCGCGGGACCAGGCTGTACGGCCCCTTTACCAACGCGAAAAAGCTGCGGGGGGCGATCGCCGTCCTGCAGAAGATCTTCCGTTTCCGCACCTGCTCGCTCGACATTGCCCAAGCCGACGAGCGCTGGCGCTGGTTCCGTCCCTGCCTGCTTTACAACATCAACCAGTGCACGGCCCCCTGCAACTTTCGCATCAGCCGCGAGGAGTACCGCCGAAACATCCGCCGGCTGCTGTTGTTCCTCGACGGAAAGAAGAAGCGGCTGCTGAAGGAAATGAAGGCCGAGATGGAGCAGGCCTCCAAGGAGCTGAAGTTCGAGAAGGCAGCCCGCATCCGCGACGAAATTCAGGCGCTCGACAACCTCAGCCTGCGCGGCAAGCTCGATGAAGACGTGCAGCCCGAAGTCTTTTACATCGACCCGAAGAAAGGCATGGCGGGGCTGAAAAAAATCTTCGACCTGCCCCAGCTGCCGCGACGGATCGAAGGGGTCGATATCGCCCACCTGCAGGGGGGCGAAACGGTCGCCAGCCTCGTCCAATTCATCGACGGCTTGCCGTTCAAGCACGGCTACAAGCGGTACAAGATCCGGACCGTCGAGGGGGTCGACGACTTCGCCTCGATTCGCGAAGTGGTCAGCCGCCGGTTCCTGCGGCTCTCAAAAGAGGGCGAATCGCTGCCCGACGTCCTCTTGGTCGACGGCGGCAAAGGGCAGCTGAGCGCCGCGGTGGCCGCGCTCGAAGCGATCGGCGTCAAGCCGCCGCTCGTGATCTCGCTGGCAAAGCGCGAGGAAGAAGTCTACGTGCCGGGCGAAGCCGAGCCCCGGCGACTGTCGCGACACTCCTACGCGCTGCGACTGCTGCAATACGTCCGCGACGAGGCCCATCGCTTCGCCCAGCACTATCACCACATCCTCCGCCGCAAATCGACGCTGGGGGACTGATCGACGTGGCAGTCGCGAAGGTCGCGCCAACTGCCATTTGAGGATTCGGCCCGGCCGATACAATTCGCCCGTGAAGATCCGTAACCGCTACCTCACAAAGCTGCTCGCCGCCTTGGCGGTCCTGTTCGTGCGTCTGCTGTTCAAGACGTGCCGCATTGAAATCGCCACCGAAGTCGATGGCTGTTGTCCCTACGAAGACACGGGCGACCGGCGGTTCCTCTATTGCGTGTGGCACGACGACATTCTGATGACTTGCTTCTCCGGCCGGCCGAAAAAAATGGCCGGCCTGGTCAGTCCGCATCAGGACGGCTCGTATCTGGCCGAGGCCATGGGTCGGATTGGGATTTCGTCGGTGCGGGGCTCGTCCAAGCGGGGAGCCAGCCGGGCCCTGCGCGAGTTGCTCGACCGCGTCCGCGATCTGCACGTGGCGATCACGCCCGACGGCCCCCGTGGGCCGCGACGGCAAATGAAGACAGGCATTATTTATCTGGCGTCACGGTCGGGGCGGATCATCATTCCGACCGCCTACGCCTGCCGCAGCGCGTGGCGCATCCGCGGCAGTTGGACCGACATGCTGCTGCCGCGGCCGTTCACCAAGGTTCACTCCCGCGGTGGACCGGCCTTTTACGTTCCTCCAGATCTCGATCGAGAAGATCTCGAGGTCTACGCCCAGCGTTTGCAGGCGGAGATGGAGCGGCAGGAGGCAATCGCCATCGCGGCCGTCTCGCGACCGGACGGCAATCCTCCGCCCGTGCCACAAACGGCGGATCGAATTGCCGCCTGAACGGCCACGTGCCGCTGCCATCGGAGCGGTCGAAGGCACCGGCACCTAAGGAACTCCTGGCACGGGGCGTCGTGCGACGGGCAACCCCGCAAACGCGGTTACTTGTCGCCGTAGTTGTTATCACCGGCCGCGTAAGTGAAGAAAGACGGAAGAATTTTAGAATCAATGTCCTTGGCAATGGGTACAGCTTTGCCGTCCGCCATCATGACGAGAAATCGATCTGCGCGGAGGGAGCCAAGTCCTCTCGTTGGCTGTTTCGCGTCATACGATAGGTCTTCGGGCTTCGTCCAGATAGCCCTTTGATCGTCGTCGGCCTCGACCATCATGATCGTGAGGTGTGGCGGATCCGTGATGTCCGCCCGCCGGATACCAACTTTTCCCCCAAATGCGGTCCCAACTCCGACTGGGACGAGGTAATTCGTCAGCGGCTGACCAGTGGTATCGTTGGGGTCGCGAAATACGGCCGGCATCCGCAGGATTAACCGTTTGTTGGTTGGACTATCCCAGGGTTCGTCCAGCTTGAATTGCTTGTAGAGTTCCTCCTGACCGAGAAATGGGAGAATCGCGACGCGCCAACTCAAGAGCGGCTTGCCGGCGCGGTCTAAGATGGCTCGCGCGGGATAGCGGCCGTGCTTGTCGCAGTATCGTGACATTCCATCCCAGATGGACTTCAACTTTGCCTTGGAAGCATCGAGCAGGCGTGCCTCATCAGGGCTCAATTCTGGCGGCTGGTGAGCCTCGCCGACCCTTCCGATCGACGCAATCGCGAGGGCCGAGAAAAAGGCCAACAGACGACAGGTCTGATTTTTCGTAACGCCGTTGAACTCTAACCGGGCATCACGACGTTGTGGTAAATGTCCTGCACGTCGTCGCACTCGTGCAGCATCTCGAGGAACTTCTCGAACGCCGCTTGCTCGTCCGCGCTGAGCGTCTTGCTGGAGAGCGGGAGAAACGTGATCTCCTGCGTTTCCAGCTCGACTCCTGGAATCGCCTCGAGCAGGGCCGTCTTCGCTTTGTAGAACTCGGCCGGTGGGGCGAAAACCGTGATGTAGCCGTCTTTGCTTTCGACGTCTTCGACGGCAACGTCCGCGTTGAGCATGGCCTCGAGCACCTGGTCTTCGTTGTTGCCTTTGAAGGAGAGAACGGCCACGTGCTCGAACGACATCGCGACGGAGCCGTGGCCGGCCAGCTTGGAGCCGGTCTTGGTGAAACAACTGCGGACTTCGGAGATCGTTCGTTGATTGTTGTCGGTCAGACAATCGACGATGACCAGGGCGCCGCCGGGACCAAATCCTTCGTAACGCGCGGGCTGGAAGTCCTCGCCCCCCGTGCCCTTGGCCTTCTGAATCGCTTTTTCGATCACATGGCTGGGGACGTTTTCAGTCTTGGCCTTTTCGACGATGCTCCTCAGAGTCGGATTGGCGTGGGGGTCGGGCACGCCATTCTTCGCCGCCACGTACAATCGCTTGCTGTACTTGGCAAAAAGCTTCGAATTCTGAGCAGCCGTCTTGAAGATCGACTGCTTGCGATTCTCGAAATTTCTTCCCATACGAATCTTGGCTCAGCCGCCTCCGCGCCGCGAAATCGCGGCGTTCCTCTGCACCGAACGCCCCTCTTTTGGGAAGGATCGCGGATCGCGGATCGGGATTCAATGGTGACACGCTTACCTCCACCAGCCTTCTCAAGCCCAAACGTTGCAAAAGCGTCCTGAAGACCGGCATTGCCCGGATTTCGCGACCGCGATATTCTCCGTCGTTTCTGGACGGTTCGGCCCTTCCCCTTTCCCCCTTCCGAAAGAGCGCACCGGCCGATCCCGAGGGAGGTGCGTGATGTCACCCTGGCAGCGACTCAGCGCCGAATCGAGCGACCTGCTCGAACGGACAGGCATTCCCCGCAAGGTCATGTCGCGCCTCTTGGCGGCGCTGCGAGTGGGGGTCGGCTTCAACGTGCTGGAGGTCGGCTGCGGGCGGGGAGAGGTGGCCAAATTCTTCGACTCGCTCGGCATCCAATGCACGGGCATCGACGAGTCGCCGAAAAATGTGCTCGACGCCCGCCGCAACGTCCCGAGCTGCAGCTTCAGCTGCGCGTCGGTCAACGATCCGCTTCCCTCGGTCCGCACCGAGTTTGACGTCGTCTTGGTCCGCGACTCGTCGGAATATCACCAGCCGCTCCTGTCGCGCGCGGCTTACGCTGCCACGCTGCGATTGATCGGCCGCGTGCCGCCGGGGGGCTGTCTCGCTTTTCTTTGCCGAGTCGGACACGGCGAAGCCGATTCGAACGGCCACGCCTTTGGCTGCTACGCCCGACATTTGGGCGCGCTGCCTGGCCATCAGGACTTCCAGGAAATTCCCGACGGCTTCCGGATCATCCCTTTGGTCCGAGGACAATCGACTCTGGACAAATCGTGCGGATACGCGATCGCCGTCCTGCGATTGCCCCAGCAGCTCATGGCCGCGGAAACCTGGAGGTGGGCGGTCGAGCGGGCGCTCCGCGCCGACGCCGCACCCTGCTGCGCCTGGGCATCTCAGCAGGCTCAACTGGGGGCGCCGCGGGCGAAGGCAGCCTGAGCAGCCATGCAAATCTTCTTTTCCGTCGGCGAGCCGAGCGGCGACCAGCATGCCGCTCGTTTGATCCGCGCCCTCAAGCGGCGACGGCCCGATCTGTCGATCAGCGGTTACGGCGGACCGAAAATGGTCGCGGCCGGCTGCGACGTAAAGTTCGAGCTGACCAACCTGGCGGTCGTCGGCATCTTTCGCGTCATCCCGCTCTTGTGGCAGTTTTACACGCTGGTGAAACGGGCCGAGCGGCTGTTTCGCGAAACCCCGCCGGACGCGGTCGTCCTCGTCGATTTTCCCGGGTTCAATTGGTGGATCGCGCGGAAGGCGAAAGCGGCCGGAATTCCCGTCTTCTACTATCTGCCACCGCAGATTTGGGCCTGGGCCACCTGGCGGGTCAAGCGGATGCGAAAGTTCGTCGATCACATCTTGTGTGGCCTTCCGTTCGAGCCGAAGTGGTACGCGGAGCGCGGCGTGTCGGCGGAGTACGTCGGGCACCCGTTCTTCGACGAAGTCGCGGAGAGCCGGCTCGACGAGACGTTTTGCCGCCGAGCGCAGGCCGACTTCCGGCGGATCGTCGGCATCCTGCCGGGCTCGCGCAATCACGAGGTCGAGGCGAATTTCCCCCTGCAGATCGACCTGATGGAGCAGGTGGCCGCGCGGCATCCCGACGTGCATTTTCTGGTCGCCTGCTACAAGGAAGGGCAGCGCGAGCGGTGCCGGCAGATGCTCGCAGCGCGGCCCCGATCGCTGCCGGTCGACCTGTTTGTCGGCCGCACGCCGGAAATCATCGAAACCTCGGACTGCTGCGCGATGGTCTCGGGCTCGGTGAGCCTCGAGCTGCTCGCGCGGGCCAAGCCGGCGGTGGTCGTGTATCGAGCAAGCCCGCTCACGTATGCGCTCGTGCGGCCGTTGGTGCGGACCAAATCGATCACGCTCCCCAACCTGATCGCCGGCCGCCGACTGATGCCCGAGTGGCTCCCAGTGCTGCGTCCCGATCGCACGGTGCGCGAGATGGCGGCCGTCGTCAACGAGTGGATCGCCAGCCCGTTCAAGCTGGCCCAAGCCGCCCGCGAATTGCGCCAACTCCGCCAAGAGATCGGCCAGCCCGGAGCGACCGGTCGAACGGCCGACCGCATCCTCGGTCACCTGGCGCCAATGGATCGCGCGCAGGCCGCGTGAGCAGCATCGCGTTCTGCGGCCCCATCTTCGTAGGGTGTGACGAGTCCGCGCAGCGGACGCCGGCACACCATCCGGTCGGCATGCGAAGCGGCCCATCGCGAGACGCAATGCCTGGCGTTACAATCGCGGCTCTCTCGCAATCCCATCTGGCAGCGAGGACGCAATGGCCGAACAACGTGTGCGAATTGGGCTCGTCGGCGCGGGCAAGAACACGCGCGAACGGCACATTCCTGGCTTCCGCAGCCTGCCGGACGTCGAGATCGTCGGCGTCGCCAACAGCACGCCCGAATCGACGGCCCGTGCCGCCCGCGAGTTGGGCATTCCCAAGACTTATCCGCGTTGGCAAGAGCTGGTCGCCGATCCGCAGATCGACGCCGTCTGCATTGGAACCTGGCCCAACCTGCACTGCGAGATCACCTGTGCCGCGCTGGCGGCCGACAAACACGTCCTCACCGAAGCCCGCATGGCCCGCAACGCCGAAGAGGCCCACCGGATGTCTCAGGCCGCGCACCAGTACCCCGACCTCGTCAAGCAAATCGTCCCCAGTCCGTTCGGGATCGTGCAGAACGAGCACGTCCGCGAGTTGATTCGCGACGGATTTCTGGGCGACATTCGCGAGGTCGTGGTGATCGGCGCCAACGACGCCTTCGCGGACGCGAACGCTCCGCTGCACTGGCGGCAGGAGGCGGCCAAGAGCGGCTACAACGTGCTGGCGCTCGGCATCCTGCACGAGTCCGTGCTCCGCTGGACTCCGCCGCCAGTGAGCGTCTTTGCGCAGACGCAAACCTTCACGCGGTCACGGCCGACTGCCGACGGCAGCCGCGCGGAGGTCACCCTCCCCGACAGCGTGCAAGTCCTCACGGATCTCGAGAACGGCGGGCGCGGACTGTATCACATCAGCGGCGTCTGCCGGTTCGGGCCGGGGAACCAGATCCATCTGTACGGCAGCGAAGGGACGCTGCGCTACGAGGCCGCGCCGGCGGAGCGGCTGTTGACGGCCCGGGCCGGCGAAAAGCAGCTCCTGGAATTCGAGGTCCCCGCCGCCAGGCGAGGGGGCTGGCGCGTCGAAGCCGAGTTCATCGGCGCGATCCGCGGTTACGAAAAAGTGCGGCTCACTGATTTCGCCACCGGAGTGAAGTACATGGAGTTCACCGAGGCCGTGACCCGCAGCGCCGCCTCGCAAGCGCGAATCCCGTTGCCGCTGCCGGAATACGCCCACC
>DASPSM010000829.1:0-2397 GCA_035623955.1 Planctomycetaceae bacterium | reverse complement strand
GGACGATTCCGATGCACAGCCTCGGCCTCCCGCCACAGCGACAATTCGCGAACGACGGCCATTTCGCGCGGCGACAACTTGTGCAGCTTCGGCAGCCGGTGCCAGGCTTCGCGGACGTGCTCGGCCGCGATCTCGTCCACCATCCGCCGGAACTCGGCGTGGGCCCACTCGAGTCGGCCGAGCCGGCTCAGCGAGGCTCGCTGCTTCTCCCAAATCGCCAGCACGTACTTCACGTCTTCGAGCGCGTATTGGATCTGGGCCTTGGTCAAGGGGCGATGGTCCCAGTTCGTCCGCGTCTCTTTCCCGTGCACTCGCTTGTCGAGCACGCGGCTGACGAGCGTGGCATAGCCCAGCGGATAACTGCGACTGCGCAGCCCCTCAGCCAGCTGCACATCGACAAAGTTTCGCGGCGGCCGGCCAGCGAAGTGCAGGCAGAACCGGATCTCCGCCTGTCCCCCGTGCGTGATGACCGTGGTTTCGTCGTCGGCCATCAACTCCCACCAGGCCGATAAGTCTTTCAGGGCCAGCGGATCGACGGCCGCCACGCGCTCCGCCGTCGCAAATTGCAGCAGGCAGAGGTGCGGGTGATAGGTGTGTTCGGAGATGAACTCCGTGTCGAACGCGACGGTTCTCGATTCGCGGATGTGCTGGCAAAGCTCTGCGAATTGATCGGCGTCAGCGATCAGGGGGACGGTCATTCCTCGGCACTCATTGCCGCCACGCGGCGCAGCAGGACGCAGCCCGGCCGCCCACCAAAAAACGCAGTGGTGGACGCCTGACCCAACTATTGCATCCGCCGAGACTTACCGCAAGTGCGTAAAAAACGGGCCCGCCCGAAGATTTTACGATCGGAATCCTCAAAGCGGGGCATAGTCGAGCTGACGAGCGAGAATCCCGACGGCCCGGGCATTGGTCGCACGGTCTTTCACGGCAATCCGAAAGACGTGATCCCCAAAATCGCTTCCCATACTGCGGACATCACGCAGGAATAACCCCTCCGACTGACAGTTTCTGAGAAGCGTCTCGACGTCCGGACCGTTCGGCGGAAGGTGACACAGCAGATAGTTCGCAGTCCCGGGGATTACCTCGAGGCCGAGTCGTTCGAGGGCGGCAGCCAATTCTTCCCGCAGGACCGCCGTCTCCCGATAACGCTCGCGGTAGTAGGGCGGGTTTTCCAAAGCTCGCACGGCGGCGATTTGGCTCGGCAGCCCGATTGGCCAGGGGGGCGTAATCTCGCGCAGCTTCTTGGCAATCGCCTCCGAACCACACAGGTAGGCGGCCCGCATTCCGCTCAGGGCGTAGGCCTTCGAGAACGACTTGCAGACCAGCACGTTGTCACTTGCTCCGGCGAACGACTCGAGCGATTCCTCGGGGTCGACGTAATCGACGTACGCTTCGTCGATCCAGAACCGCGTGCGCGACGAAACGCGGTCGAGGAGCGCCTGCAGATCGCCCTTCGGAATGTGCCGCCCCGTCGGATTATTCGGATTCACCAGAACGACCAGGTCATAGTCGTCTCGGCAACGTTCTTCGAGTTGCCCGAGATCGACTGCGTACTGCGAGCGTCGGTCGAGCGGCAGCCTGTCGACGTGGCAACCGACGATTTGCTCGAGCAGGTGCCGGTATTCCCCGTACGTCGGGTCCAGGATCAACACGCGCGAAGCGGGGCCCAGCCACTCGCGAAACGCAAGGTAAATCAGTGCCGACGATCCGGCGCCCAGAGCCAGGCAACTCGCGGGAACCCGCCGCGCTTCCGCGATCGCCTCGACAAGCCCTTCGCAATGCGTCGGCGGCGAAGTCCGCAGCGTCCATTCGAGATGCTCGCTGACTGCCGCGAGCACCTCCGGAGCCGGCGGAAACCAGGCATCGAGCACGTCGGCATTGATGATTTGGATTCGGCGGTCGAGGGTTCGGAAGCGATCACCAATCGCGCGAAAGAAGTTCCCGCCATGCTGGCAGCGCTCTTCGCGAAACAGCGGCACATCGAGCCGCCAGTCCTCCGGCAAAAGACTCCGTCGCACCAGATCGTGGAACAAAAGAGCGCGGCGTCGCGCGCAATCGATGTTCGTGCTCATCAGCTCGTAGTGAACGGCTCCCGACCGGATCGTTTTTCCCGCAGGCACGAACCCCGCCTTTTGGTAAAGACCCAAAACTTCGCGGCGGCCAATCGCGATCACGTTGCGTCCGCCGCGCTCGTCGATCCAGCGCAGGGCCGCGTACATCAACAGCAGCACGACGCGGCTCGTGCGATGCGATTTGGCAACCGTCAGCAGCCGCACCTCGTACAATCCGTCGTCAACGGCAACGGGCAACTCGGCTCTCGACACGTACTTGTCGACCGAATAGCGATCATGCCCCGGCGGCGTCATGCTCACAAACCCGATCACGTCGCCGCCG
>DASPSM010000810.1:0-3973 GCA_035623955.1 Planctomycetaceae bacterium | reverse complement strand
CCCCGTCGAATCGACGCTGCGGCACATCATCGAAATCGTCCCCGGGACGAGAATGGATTCGATCTACGGCCCCGGCGAAATCCGGGTGAACAGCCAGCACCACATGTGCGTCGACCAGGTGGCCGAGCCGTTCCGCGTCTGTGCGATGTCGCCCGATGGCGTGATCGAAGCCTACGAGACCGCGGACGACGACTGGTGGTGCGTCGGCGTGCAATGGCATCCCGAGAACGATTCGGCCTCGGCCCTCGACATGCAAGTCTTCGAGCAGTTCGTCGACGCGTGCCGCAAGACACCGGCCGTCATCGAAATGAACCGCGCGGCCTGATCGGGCCTCTGGTCTTCAAGGCGAGCGGCGGTGTGGGGGTACTCCCGCGCCGGCCGCTCGCCGACTGGGCAAGAGGGGGCACTTCCGTTACGCGACGCATCTGGTATTCTTTCCGCTGCGTTTTCGAGTGACGGTTTTCGCGAGTTTGGGGCCGCAATCGAGCGGCGTTAGCTCACACCTGTGGCCTTGATCGTTCAGAAATTCGGCGGCACGAGCGTCGCGGACGCCACAAAGATTCGGGCCGCTGCCGCTCGCGCCGTGGCCACCAAGCGCGCGGGCAACCAGGTCGTGATGGTGGTCAGCGCCCGCGGCCATAAGACCGACGAGCTGATCGAACTGGCCAACGACGTCAGCGCGACCCCGTCGTCTCGCGAAATGGACATGCTCCTGGCGACCGGCGAGCAGGAGTCGGTCGCGCTGGTGGCGATGGCCATCCAGGATCTCGGCGAAAAGGCCGTCAGCCTCACCGGCGGCCAGATTGGCATCGTCACCGATCGGACGCACACCAAGGCCCGCATCCGGAAAATCGACACTAAGCGTATCCGCCGCGAGCTCGACGCGGGCCGAATTGTGGTCGCCGCCGGCTTCCAGGGAATCGACGACGACTTCAACATCACGACGCTCGGTCGCGGCGGCAGCGACACGACGGCAACCGCGCTGGCCGCCGTTCTCCGGGCCGACGAGTGCGAGATCTACACGGACGTGGAGGGGGTGTTCACGACCGACCCGCGGTTGTTGAAGGCGGCCCGCAAAATCGATCGCATCTCGTACGACGAGATGCTCGAGCTGGCCAGCCTGGGCGCCGGAGTGATGCACTCGCGGTCGATCGAGTTCGCCAAGAAATACCGCGTCCCCCTCCGCGTGCGGCCCTCCTATTCGCAGTGCCCCGGCAGCCTGATCGCGCCGCCCAACGATGTGGATGTTCCGGTCGTCACCGGCCTGGCTGTGTTGCGCAACGAATCGCGAGTCAGCCTGTGCGATATTCCTGACCGCCCCGGCGTGATGAGTCTGATCTTCACCAAGATGGCGCGCCTCAAGATCCCGATCGATATGGTGGTGCAGGACGTCGCCCAGGCGGGTCGGGCCGAGGTCTCTTTCACCGTGCCGCAGGATGATCTGGCCGACACGCTCACCGCCGCGGAGCAAGCCGTCGCCGAGCTGGGGGCCGGACGTGTGCAGCACGGCACCAACGTCTCGAAGCTCTCGGTGGTGGGGCTGGGAATGCGGAGCCACACCGGCGTGGCCGCCCAGATGTTTCAATCGCTGGCCGACGCGGGCGTGAACATCGGCATGATCACCACGAGCGAAATCAAGATTTCCACGCTCGTCAACCGCGACCAGTGCGACAAAGCGGCCGAAGCGGTTCACGCGGGCTTTCGCCTGCACGAGCCGCACACGCCCGCTCCGTCGGTTGGCGTCATTCATTCACCGCTGGCTCCCGGCGAGGTACATGCCAGCGCCGATCTCGAACGGGAAGTTGTGGCCCAACTGGCGTCGATGGAGGACATCGTCGTCAGCGACGTCTGTCTCGACACGGCCCAGGCCCGCGTGACCGTGCGCCAAGTCCGCGATATTCCCGGAGTCGCCGCGGAGATTTTTGCCGCCGTCGCCGAAGGGGGCGTGATGGTCGACATGATCGTGCAGAACGTCAGCCACAGCGGCCGCGCGAGCCTGTCGTTCACGGTGCCACGGCCGGACCTGGAGCGTTGCCTGCTGTTGGTTCGCGAAGTGATGGAGCCCTGGCCCGGGGCCGAGCTGAGCTTCGATCAGGATATGGCCAAGCTCTCGGTCGTCGGCATCGGCCTGCGGACGCACACCGGCGTCGGCGAGAAGATGTTCCGGGCGCTTGCCGACGCGGGAATCAACGTACAGCTCATCAACACCAGCGAGATCCGCATCTGCGCTGTTGTCGCCGGCAGCAACGGTCCGGCGGCACTAGCCTGCCTGAATCGGGAATTCGGACGTTAACCAAGCGCAACGAATCGTGAAGTGCGCGGTTCTTTGAGTTGGAATTCCAGCAGCTGGCCGCTAAACTCCGTGATTCGTCCCCAAGTTTTGCCAACCAAAATCAAAAGCCGATTCCAGCATGCCAAATTCAGCCAGTGCACGAAAATCGATGCGAAAAGCGGCCGTTCGGCGGGAGCGAAACCGCTCCGACCGGTCGGCTTTGCGAACAGTGCTCAAGAAAGCCCGGCTCGCCGCTGACGGAACCGACGCGGCGGCTGCGACGGAAGCCGTGCGCCTGGCGTCCAAGAAGCTCGACCAGTCGGCTGCCAAACATCTGATTCACAAGAACGCCGCCGCTCGCCTCAAATCGCGGCTGGCGCGGCTGTTGAAGAAAAAGACCCCGGCCGCGGCGGCGAAGTGAGGAAAGTCGGCGGTGTTCCGTCGAAGGCAGTCGGCCGGGGCTCCGGCGCCTGCAACGTTTCAGCGGCCTAACTCACTGCGCTTGTTTCCACTCCGCTGACCTTAACTCCGTTGTTGCGCGGGGCGAACTGCGCCTCTTCCGTCGAACCGGCCAATGCGGTGGTCGATGAACAGCCGCCGGTGATGGCCTGGGCGACGTGATCGAAATACCCGGTTCCGACGAATCGTTGGTGCCGGGTCGCCCGGTATCCTTGATGCTCATGGGCGAACTCGACCTCTTGCAGCGAGGCGTAGGCCGTCATTCCACTTTCGCGGTAGGCCCGCGCCAGCTCGAACATCGACAGGTTGAGCGCGTGGAACCCGGCCAGCGTGATGAACTGGAAGCGGTACCCCATCGCCCCCAGTTCACGCTGAAAGCGGGCGATCGTCGCGTCGTCGAGCTTCTTTTTCCAATTGAAAGAGGGCGAGCAATTGTAAGCCAGCAGCTTGTCGGGAAACTCGCTGTGGATGGCCTCCGCGAACCGACGGGCCTCGGCCAGATCCGGATGCGATGTTTCACACCAGAGCAAGTCGGCGTACGGGGCGTACGAAAGCCCGCGATCGATCGCCGCGTCAAGCCCCCCTTCGATGCGGAAGAAACCCTCGGGCGTTCGATCGCCCGTGATGAAGCGGCGGTCGCGCTCGTCGACGTCGCTTGTGATGAGCGTGGCGCTATCGGCGTCGGTGCGGGCGACAAGCACTGTCGGCACGCCCATGACGTCGGCGGCGAGGCGGGCGGCTGTGAGCGTACGCACAAATTGCCCCGTCGGCACGAGGACCTTGCCCCCCAGGTGGCCGCATTTCTTTTCGCTGGCGAGCTGGTCCTCGAAGTGGACGCCGGCCGCGCCGGCTTCGATCATTCCTTTCATCAGCTCGAACGCGTTGAGCGGTCCGCCGAAGCCCGCCTCCGCGTCCGCCACGATCGGCAAGAAGTAGTCGTGCTCGCGGCGGCCTTCCAGGTGCTGAATCTGATCGGCCCGACGCAGCGAGTTGTTGATGCGACGGACCACAGCCGGCACGCTGTCGACCGGGTAAAGGCTCTGGTCCGGATACATTTGGCCGGCCGAATTGGCGTCCGCGGCAACCTGCCAGCCGCTGAGGTAAATGGCCTTGAGCCCGGCCTCGGCCATCTGCACGGCCTGATTGCCGGTGAGCGCCCCGAGGGCGTTGATATACGGCTCCTCATGCAAGAGCCGCCAGAGCTTTTCGGCACCGCGCCGCGCGAGCGTGTGCTCGATGGCG
>DASPSM010000809.1:0-23118 GCA_035623955.1 Planctomycetaceae bacterium | reverse complement strand
ACGGAGACCATCTCGGTGAGGCTCCCTTCCGCGCCGGCGACGTCCGGCAGTTCGCGGAGCCGGCCGACCAAAGCAGCGTTCAGGCTGCTGGTGATCCGCTCGGCGACGCCCGCTCGAACGACCACGATGTCGACCCCGCGGGCAGAATAGTAGGCGTTCGACGAAGCGGCAAACGACCAGGCGCTGCTCAACAGGGCGGTGCTCGTCGCGACGGCCGCGGCCAGTCCGGCGACGGTCAACAGCGTCCGCAGCTTGCGGCGGAAGAGGTTCTTCGCGATGACTTCCACAAACATCATGTGAGTGGGCCGAGTCTAAGCGAAAGCAAGTCCGAATCGTCCGTGATGCGGAGACCGCGCTACGGCCACGACGCAAGCCTGCGCAAGCTGGGCAGAATCGAGGCCAACGCGGACCAGCGCCATAGCGAAAAGTGCCGGCGCGGGATGAGGATCATCCTTTCTCGAAGGGGATGTGTCCACCCCGAGTTGGGGCGAAGGCGTAGGGATTTTCGTGGGAGTGTGTCCGCCCCGTAATCCACAGGCGAAAACGGTCGAGATAGAGGTAGACGACCGGCGTGGTGTAGAGGGTTAAAGCCTGGCTCACGATCAACCCACCCACGATGGCGATGCCCAAAGGCCGCCTGAGCTCCGAACCGGTGCCCGTCCCGATCGCCAAAGGCAGCCCGCCAAACAGCGCGGCCATCGTGGTCATGATGATCGGACGGAAACGGAGGACGCAGGCGGTGTAGATCGCCTCGACGGGGGATGTGTTCTCGTGCCGCTCCGCCGCGATCGCAAAGTCGATCATCATGATGGCGTTCTTCTTGACGATGCCGATCAAGAGCAGAATGCCGATCAACCCCATAACGTTGAGTTCGTTGCCCGTCATGATCAGGGCCAAGAGCGCGCCGACTCCGGCCGAGGGGAGAGTCGACAGTATGGTCACCGGGTGAACATAGCTCTCGTAAAGAATGCCCAGCACGATATAGACGGCGGCCAGCGCCGCGGCGATCAGCACAGGCTCATTGGCCAGCGACTGTTGAAAAGCCTGGGCCGTCCCTTGAAATTTCCCGTGCAGCGACGCGGGGGCGCCCAGCTCGTGCATGGCGTCGTTGATCCGCTCGACCGCGTCGCCGAGAGCGCCCCTCGGCGGAAGATTGAATGACACCGTGACGGAGGGAAACTGGCCGGAGTGGTTGACGGCCAGAGGCCCGGTGCCGTTGACGATCCTGGCGAAGGTCCCCAGGGGCACGCGAACGTTGTTGGTGCCGTGGACATAGATGTAATTGAGCGCTCCCGGATCTTCCCAGAACTTGAGCGGCACCGTCATCACGATGTGGTACTGGTTCAGCTCAGTATACGTCGTTGCGACGAACCGTTGCCCAAACGCGTCGTAAAGCGCGTTGTCGATCGTCTGCATCGAGATCCCGTACTGGGCGGCGGCTCGGCGATCGACGGTGACGGTCGTCTGCAGCCCCGAGTTCTGCTGGTCGGAAACGACGTCGACCATGACGTCGGTGAGCGTTCGCAGCTTGGCCACGACCTTCGGCGCCCAATCGTTCAGCTCGTTCAGATCGTCGTCCTGCAGCGTGTATTGGTATTGCGTGCTGCTGGAGCGGGCGCCGATTCGCAAATCCTGATAGGCCTGCAAATAAAGCGTGGCGCCGGGGATCGGAGCGAGCTTGTTCCGGAGCCTCCCGATGATTTCGTCGGCGCTGGCATGGTGCACCGGCAAGAATGTATCGCGAAACCAGTCCCAGACCTTCTCGGCCCGGGAGGGTTCCTGCTTCGCCGACTTCCCCTTGTCGCGGCCACTGTCTCCGAAGATCGCTTTCCCGAGGGTGCGCCTCTCCACCGGTTTGAGCGCGATGAACATCGATCCTTGATTGACCGTCCGGCCGCCGCCTCCGCCCCCGCCGCCGGTGTAAGAGATCAAGTTCTCGACGTCGGGATCCTTGCTGACTACGGTGGTGAACTGCGTCATCAGCTTGTCCATCTGCTGAAATGACGTGTCTTGATCGGCCAGGATTGTGCCTTGAAGGCGGCTGGTATCCTGCTGCGGAAAGAACCCTTTGGGCACGTCCAGGAACAGCCAGCCGGTCAGCCCGATGGTCGCCAAGGTGGCAATGATCATCGTGAACTGGTGCCTCAGCACCCACTGCAGGCTCGATTCGTAGCGGCCGAGGACCCAGTCGAACATCGCCTCGCTCAGCCGGTAAAGTCTGCCGCGCTCGTGGTGGTCCGTTTTGGCCTTCAGCAGCCAGGCGCACATCATCGGCGTGGTCGTCAGCGACACGACCATCGACACGACAATGGCGACGCTGATTGTGACGGCCAGCTCGCGAAATAGTCTCCCGATAATCCCACCCATCATCAGGATGGGGATGAAGACGGCCACCAGCGACATGCTGATCGAGAGGACCGTAAAGCCGATTTCGGCGGCCCCCTTGAGCGCCGCCTGCATCGGCTGCATGCCTGCCTCGAGGTAGCGATCGATATTCTCCAGGACGACGATCGCGTCATCGACGACGAAGCCGGTCGAGATCGTGAGCGCCATCAGCGACAGGTTGTCGACGCTATAGCCGCACAGGTACATGACTCCGAACGTGCCAATCAGCGAGACGGGGACGGCAACGCTGGGAATGAAGGTCGCGCGGGCATCCCGCAGAAAGATAAACACGACCAGAATCACGAGCGCGACTGAAAGACCGAGCGTCACCTGCACGTCGCGAACGGACGCCCGGATCGTCGTCGTCCGGTCGACGACGTCGGCCATTTCGATCCCCATTGGCAAGTCCGCCATCAACTGCGGCTTGGCCGCTCGAATCCGATCGACGGCGTCGATGATGTTCGCCCCGGGCTGCCGGAAGATGATCATCAGCACCGATGGCTTGAGCACGCCGGGGCGCGGCGAATAAAAGCCGCTGGCTCGAACGTCCTCGACCGAGTCGCTGACGGTTCCCACGTCGGAGATTCGCACCGGAGCGCCGTTGCGGTACGCGATGATCAGCGGCCGGTATTGTGGCGACGTGATTAACTGGTCGTCCGTGGCCAGGAACCAACTGTGGTCTTTGGTCGAAATTTGCCCCTTCGGACGGTTGGCGTTGGCAGTTCCGATCATGTTGCGGACATCGTCGAGACCGAGCCCGAAGTTGTTCAACAGCGTCGGATTGATTTCGATCCGCACGGCCGGCGGCGAACCGCCGCTGACGAAGACCTGACCGACTCCCGGTACCTGCGAGAGCTTTTGCGCGAGAATCGTATTGGCCGCGTCGTAGACCTTCGGCTTCTCGTAAACGTCCGAATACAGAGTGGGAATCAGGATCGGGGCATCGGCCGGATTGGCTTTCCGCCAGGTTGGTTTCGAGGGAAGGTTCGTCGGCAGCTGACCGGCGGCGGCGTTGATCGCCGCCTGCACGTCTCGAGCAGCCGCGTTGATGTCCCGGTTGAGGTCGAATTGGATGTTGATCGACGTCGAGCCAAGATAGCTGGTGGAGCTCATCTCGGTGATGCCGGCAATGCGGCCGAACTGCCGTTCCAGCGGCGTGGCCACCGCCGACGCCATCGTCTCGGGGCTGGCGCCCGGGAGCTGGGCCTGGACGGAGATCGTGGGGAAATCGACCTGCGGGAGCGAAGAGACCGGCAAGAAGTTGTAAGCCACCATCCCGGCCAGGGCCACGGCGGCCGTCAACAGCGACGTGCCGACGGGACGGCGGATAAACAGCTCCGAGAGGTTCATCTCGCCTCCGCCACCAGCGGCGCCTCCTCAGGATGAGCGATCCCGTGAGAGGGGCGACGGCCGAATCGCTGCGCCAGCCGGTCGAAGTAGAGATAGATCACCGGCGTCGTGTAGAGCGTCAGCAATTGGCTCAACAGCAGCCCGCCGATGATCGTGATCCCCAGCGGGCGGCGCAATTCGGATCCCGTTCCGCTGCCGGCGGCCAGCGGAACGGCCCCGAGCAAAGCGGCCATCGTCGTCATCATGATTGGCCGAAATCGCAACAGGCACGCCTGGTAAATCGCCTTTTCGGGAGACATCCCCTGGTTGCGCTCGGCCTCCAGAGCGAAGTCGATCATCATGATCGCGTTCTTTTTCACGATGCCAATCAACAGGATGATGCCGATCAGTCCAATCACGCTCAGGTCGATGCCGCAGATCAAAAGCGCCAGCACGGCACCCACGCCTGCCGACGGCAGCGTGGAAAGGATGGTGATCGGATGGACATAGCTCTCGTAAAGCACGCCCAGCACGATGTACACGGTGACGAGCGCGGCCAGAATCAGCACGGGCTCGTTGGCGAGCGAAGCGAGAAACGCCGCCGCCGTCCCCTGAAAGCCCGTCTGAATGCTGGCGGGCATCTTCAGCTTATCCTTCACACGATCGATGGCGCGGACCGCTGTGCCCAGCGAAGCTCCGGGCGCGAGATTGAACGAGACGGTCACGACAGGAAACTGCCCCTGGTGATTGATGGCGATAGGCACGGCCGATTCGTGGGTTTTCGTGAAAGCCGAAAGGGGCGCGTGCCCTCCTGCCGTCTGAATGTAAATATCCTTCAGATCTTGCGGACGGTTGCGGAAGGCCGGGTCGACTTCCAGCACGACGCGGTACTGGTTCAGCTGCGTGAACATGATCGAGACCTGCCGCTGGCCGAACGCGTCGTACAGCGTGTCGTCGATCAGTTGAGGCGTCACCCCCAGCCGCGAGGCCGTGTCCCGATCGATCGCCAGGTTGAGCTGCTGACCGTTGTTCTGCTGGTCGCTCGCCACGTCGCGCAGCTCCGGCAGCTCGCGGAGCTTTTCCACAAACTGCGGCACCCAAAAGGCCAGGTCATCGGCGCTCAGGGCCTCGAGGCTGTACTGGAACTGCGTGCGGCTCACGCGCGTTTCGACCGTCAGGTCTTGAACCGGCTGCATGAACAAACTGATGCCCGCCACCCTGTCGACCAGCGGCTGCAGGCGGCGAATTACGGCGCTCGAGTCGATTCCGCGCTCGGCGATCGGCTTCAGGTTGATCTGAATGCGGCCCGTGTTGAGGGTCGGGTTCGTCCCGTCGATGCCGATGAACGACGAGATGCTGTCGACGGCGTCGTCCCGCAGGATCGCGCGGGCCAGGGCCTGCTGGCGATCGGACATCGCCGCGAACGAAACGTCCTGCGGCCCTTCCGAAATGCCCATGATCACGCCGGTGTCCTGCACGGGAAAGAAGCCCTTGGGGACGATCACGTAGAGGTAGACCGTGGCGAAGAGCGTGACCAGGAACACGAAAAGCGTCATTGGCTGGTGCCGCAGCACGATCTGCACGGTCTTGCCGTACCACGCAATCACCGCCTCGAAGATTTGCTCGGACGTCCGATAGAACCAGCTCTGCTGCGACTCCGGCTTGTGACGCAAGAGACGCGCCGACATCATCGGCGTGAGCGTAAGCGAGACGATTGCCGAGATCAGGATGGTCACGCTGAGCGTGACGGCAAATTCGCGGAACAGCCGGCCGACGACGTCCCCCATAAACAACAGGGGAATCAAGACCGCGATCAGCGAAATGCTCAGCGAGATAATCGTAAAGCCGATTTCTGCCGAGCCCTTGAGCGCCGCCGGCAGCGGCTCGTCTCCCATTTCGATATAGCGGGCGATGTTCTCGATCATGACGATCGCGTCGTCGACCACGAACCCGGTCGAGATCGTCAGCGCCATCAGCGTCAGGTTGTTGAGGCTGAAATTCAAGAGGTACATCACCGCGAAGGTGCCGACCAGCGACAGCGGCACGGCCACGCTGGGAATCACCGTCGCCGCGAGCGTGCGCAAGAAGAGAAAGATCACCAGCACCACCAGCGCAATGGTCAGCATCAGCTCGAACTGCACATCCTCGACCGAGGCCCGGATCGTCAAGGTCCGGTCGGTCAGCACGTCGACTTTCACCGCGGCGGGCAGGTTGGTCTTGAGGTCCGGCAAGCGCCGCTTGATGTGGTCGACCACCTCGATGATGTTGGCGCCGGGCTGGCGCTGAATGTTGAGAATCACGGCCGGGGACAGCACCGGCCCTTTTTCGGACGCGGCGGCCGCACTGTCTGGGTCGGAAGCTTCCGCCTCGGCACTTTTTGAATCGCGCTTGGTAACACCCATCCAAGCGGCCTGGCGGAGATTCTCGACGTCGTCGATCACCGACGCGACGTCCGACAGGAACACAGGCCCGGTCGGACGGTAAGCGACGACGAGCTGTTGATATTCCTTGGCCGTCAGCAGCTGATCGTTGGCAGCGATGGTGTAGGCGAGTTTTTTGCCGTCGAAGTTCCCTTTGGCCTGGTTGACGTTGGCCGCCACGATCGCCGTGCGCACGTCTTCGAGATTGAGTCCCCGGGACAAGAGCGCGGTCGGATTCAGGCGGACGCGGACACCGGGCTTCTGTCCACCGGAGATGCTCACCAGTCCAACCCCCGACATCTGCGCGATTTTTTGCGCCAGACGCGTATCGGCCAGGTCCTCGATCTTGGGCAAAGGCAGCGTATCGGAGCTGAGGGCCAACGTCAGAATCGGCGCGTCGGCCGGGTTGGTCTTGTTGTAGATCGGCGGGTTGGGCAAGTCGGCCGGCAAATAGGTCGCCGCTGCGTTGATGGCCGCTTGCACCTGCTGCTCGGCCACGTCGATGTTGAGGGCCAGGTCAAACTGCAGCACGATGACCGAGCTGCCGTCAGAGCTGGTCGACGTCATCTGGTTCAGCCCAGGCACCTGCCCGAACTGCCGTTCCAACGGCGCCGTCACCGACGATGCCATCACCTCGGGGCTGGCGCCGGGGTAGAACGTGACGCACTGGATCGTCGGATAGTCGACCTGCGGCAGCGCGGAGACGGGCAGCTGCTTGTAAGCCACCGCACCGCACAGCACGATTGCCACCATCAACAGCACGGTGGCGACGGGCCGCAGAATGAAGAGTCTCGATGGACTCATTGCTCCGTCTTCGTCGCGTTCTTCTTTTGCCTGGCCCGATCAGGTCCGGCCTGATCATGCGGAGGCTGCTTGCTCGATGCGTCGCCGGGCGATTTTGGCGCCGTCTCGCCGCGATAGGCTGTCGTTTCCGACGTCGGCTCGTCGGTCGAGTCGGTTTGTGCCGCTTTGGCATCGGCGGGGCTCGCCTTTTCATCCGTGGGCTTGTCGCCCTTCGAGTTTGATTTCTTCTGCCCCTGCCCCTTGATCGTGACCTTGGTTACGCCGGGCTGCAGTCGGTCGGTCCCTTCGGTGACGACTGTTTCGCCCTCGCTGAGCCCGCTTTCGATGATTGTCTGGTCGCCTTCGGTCGGGCCGGTCTTGAGCATCCGCATTTCGACGTCCTTGCTTCCTTCCTGGTCTCCGGTGACGACGTACGCGAATGCTCCGTTGGGGCCGCGTTGAACCGCGCCGGCCGGGACGATGAGCACGTTCCGCTCGACGTCGATCAGCGTCTTCGCGTTAACGAACTCGTTCGGAAACAGCAAGAAGTCCTCGTTGGCGAAGGTGGCCCGCAGCTTGACCGTTCCGGTTGTCGTATCGACCAGGTTGTCAATCGCCGTCAGCTTCCCGGTCGCCAGCCGCGTCGCCAGGTCGCGATTCCAGGCCTCGACGACGACGTCCTCTCCCGAATTGAACTTTTGCTGCACGCGGTAAATGTCGTCCTGCGGAATCGTGTAGATCACGGTGATCGGCTGCAGCTGCGTGATCGTGGCGAGCGTGGTGCCGGCGGCCGCCTGGACCAGGTTCCCCTTATCGACTTGCCGCAGGCCGATCCGCCCGGCGATCGGGGCCGTGATGTGGCAGTAGGTGATGTTCAGCTTCGCGCTGTCGATCGTGGCAATATCCGATTTGACGGCTCCGTCATACTGGCCGACCGTCGCCACCTGGGCGTCGAGGGTCTGCTGCGAGATCGCCTTGGTGACGATCAACTGTTTGTAGCGCGCCAGGTCCTGGTTAGCCTGAACCAGAGACGCTTTGTCCTTGACGAGCTGACCCTCGGCCTGCGCTTGCATCACCTGGTAGGGACGCGGATCGATTTCGACGAGGGGATCGCCCACCTTCACCATCTGCCCTTCGGTGTAGAGGACCTGCATCACCTCGCCGTCGACGCGCGTCTTCACGACGTCCGTTTGCAGTGCGGTGACCGTACCGAGGCTCGACAGGTACAGATTCATGTCACCTTTGCGGACCTTCGCGGTGACGACGGGAATCGGTCGGGCAGCCTTGGCCGCGGCCCCTTCCTTCGACGATTGAAACAGCGTCGTGTGCTCGAGGATGTAGTAGCCGCCGCCACCGGCCGCCACGAGCAGCACCAGCGTGATCAGCCAGAAGCCGCGTCTTTTGCGAGGTGTCGCGAAACCGGCGTCCCGGCCGTCCATAATGGACTCGGTCATGCCGTCGCGGTGTTCGGGCTGCAGCTGCGGTTTGGCCTCCGTTCCGTCGGGCGGCGACTCCTCGAGTTTTCGTGGTTGAACTGTCGTCATGCTGAGGCCAGCCTGTCGCGGAGAAGAAGGAAATCGTCAACTGAGCGTTTACTCACAACCAATCGATGCGAATGCGCGGGCATCCTGCACGGCGGTCGTCCGGCCTGCAATCGCGAGCCGTCGATTGATCGCTCCAGAAATTCTACCTAACCCGGAAAGTTTTGTGCACACCGAGTTTGAGACGAGTGGAGACCATTCGGACCGCACGCCCGAAGTGATCAAAATGTCCACGCTCTCCGTTCTGGTTAACCCCAACGAGAAGCCAAAACCGATTGGAAATCGCCTGAAAATCAGCTGCCAACTGGGGCACTGATCGTTGTCTAAGGCACTTCCCATGCCGCGACACCATCCAAGAGCCCTGCCCGCGGTTCCTTAAAAGTGCGTAAGGTGCGTGGAAGTCATCGGAATCGTGGCCCGAGCCGCTTGTGAGCGTTTGCTCTCCACCGTCTCTCTAAAGGAGCAGCGATCAGCGCGAACCCTTCTCAATCATAAGCCGTCAACGGCTCCGTGGAACTGCTCAGTCGCGAGGATCGTGACGGGCCCGAGGCCGCACCGTTCCCAGCGAATCCAATCGCTTGAAGGCCCCTTGCGACACAAGTAAAATTCGCGACTCGACTTCAGCCGACTCGGGCCCATCACAACCGCCGGTCCCTCGACCCAAAGCCGCCCTCGGCCCCTATAGCTCAATTGGTAGAGCAACTGACTCTTAATCAGTAGGTTCTTGGTTCGAGTCCAAGTGGGGGCATTTTCTTCGACTTAGCGGCGATTTGAGCAACTGAGTCCCACTCAATTGATCGGGCATCACTCCGAGCAACGAAAGCAGCACGGTCGGTAGCAATTTGTCGCGAAGTCGACGAGTTTCTCGAAATGAGCCCGCAACAAATTGGCTCCCGAAACATACAGCCCTCGGCGATGATGCGCCATAGCTCGCGCACGACATCCCGCAAATGGGTGCATTGACGTCGGCCCCGAAAAACGATTGAGTTTCGCGTAGGACAGTGACTTCTCGAGGCTTTCCGCCGCTGATCGAGTAAATGGCCATTCAGGCCGAACCCACGGAAATTAGCGTCGGCAGCGAATAGAACCGTGAGGCTTCGGGCGAACGGCCCAGAACCACGAGAAGCCCGCAACCTACAACGGGCACCGCAATTACCCGCAGAGCATCGCACATTCCACGGTCAAGCGCGCGCCGTAACCTCCGCGGCCTCTAGCCATGACGGCAATCTGGAGTTACGACGGCAAGGTCAAGCTGTGGGAGATACCCCCTCACGAATAGCTGCGTCTGCGGTTCCCCGCAACTCCTCGATGCGTTGGGCGACGGCGCTGAGGTCCTTGAAGCCGAACGCAGATTTGCACACTTCAACCTCTTGGTTGTCGCGCAGCGTCAGCTTGACGCTTTCCGGCTTGTCGTTTTCTGTGACGACGGATACCCGGCGGATATCGGCGTACAGCACCGTGTCACTCAACCAAGCGATGTCGAAGACGAGCCCATTCCGGCGCAGGACGAGACGGGCGTTCCGGATCGCAAGGCCTACCAGGATAGCCAGGATGCCGGCTAAAGACACACAGCCGACCCAAAACAAAATCCGGAAACGGTCCGTCTCCGGGGTGGAGTTCAGCAAAAACCAGCCTCCGAAGGCGCACGAGCCTGCAATCAGGGCGGCCCCGCCGTAGATGGCAGAACTATTTCCGCTGGAGACGAATCGCTCGATCTCTTCGCCCAGCTCGTCGGCCGTGTAGCCCTTCGTCCGCACCGCGTCGGACGGCGGGGACTTTTGGGCCGCCTCCCACGCCTCTGCCTCCCGGGGATCGTCGCAGAGCCGCTTCAGCTCGGTAGCGAGTTTTAAGAACTTGTAAAACTCGCTACCGATTTGAAGTGTGCTCCCGTCATGCAAGTCGATTTGCACCGCCTTGAGAACGTGAATAGCGTTTGACGTGTCGATGACTTTAGTGAACTTGACAACCTCAGAATAGCGCGCGGCAATCTCCTTCGACTTCCCCCGTTGGAGAACAAATCCGCGTTCGTGAAGCACAAGATTGTCAATCCTCTTGAAGTTTACATAGAGCACTATAATGATGCCGACGGCAACCGCAGCGATGCCACCAAATTTGAACCCAGACTGGTTCGCGAGCAGTCCAATCACTCCGCAGACAGATCCGACCGCCAGGA
Source organism: Planctomycetaceae bacterium (assembly GCA_035623955.1). Lineage (GTDB taxonomy): Bacteria > Planctomycetota > Planctomycetia > Planctomycetales > Planctomycetaceae > DASPSM01. Next base: position 12,487 of record DASPSM010000809.1, on the reverse strand, counting down.
GCAACACGCCAAAGTGTCGTTCCCACGGAGAATAGTTGGTGAACGTGCCGCGAATTCGGCCTAATTCCATCAGGGCCGGCGTACGCTCAGTCGATGCTGTCGCAAGAGTCGACTTCGTGGCGCCAAGAGAGATCTGGTAAACATAGTGGCCGATGATTCCAATCATTGCTAGCAGCAGCGCGACCATGGTCGAGACAGACTCTACGTTGACGACACCCAAAACCTGAGCGCCCGCAGCCGCATGAATGACGAGCAAAGCGTCCATCTGATCAGTCACTTTCGATGAAGGACCTCAGTCTCGCACGCCGACTCAGCGTCCGGACCTCGAACCAAGCGAGCCCCGAGAGAAACAAACCGCTCACAGCAGAACGTGGATGACTGCCGACGCCGCGGTCCTCTCGTGCGAATGATAATCGAACGACGCCGTCTCGGCCACGGGTTCGATTATTGAAGGCCAAGCCTGCGATGCTGTCAGCACGTCACGCCTGCGCGAAGGCCAAAGCGAGCGATGAACATCTCTGACATTGTCAGAGAACTGGTGAAAATCCCTCAAAAACCAGCGGAATTCGTGTGATCCATTGAAAACTGTGGATAGTCGTCTCAATCGCCTAAGTGTCGAAGGGAAAATCTTTTAAGCAGAAATGGCGAAATCGCCTCTTAATCAGTTGGTTCTTGGTTCGAGTCCAAGTGGGGGCATTTTATTGCCGATCGCGCTGCGCGTGCCGAAGAGGTTTTCCTCGGCCCCGACCCTCCATGGGCGCCCCTTGTCAGCGGGAATCGATCAATAGTAGAAGAACACGATCGCCTTGCCCTTTGCGGCGGCCGCGCGCAGCCAGCCTTCATATTCGTCGAGCAGTTCCTGCAGGTCATCACTGTCGCAGGTGAGGTGGGAATCGCCGAGTTGGGCGACCTTGTCGGCGACTTCTTTTGCGGTCCAGTGGCCGATTGCGGGGAAATCCCTCTCGGGAATCGGGACGGGTGAGCCGGTCTTGGTGAGCAGATCCTCCAGTCCACCATCGGTGATCGCCATCCATCTCACACCGCACCACAGATCAGGCGGGATCATTTCGCCAAGATGCTCGCAAAGCCGCATCAAGGCATAGCCGTATTCGGATCCGGCCTCCTCGATGAGCGGCTGGCCCATCACCAGGTGCCGGAGCGGCGTGTCCGGGGTGAATGCGCCCTCGACCTCTGCGTCCTCGTCGGTTTCCCAGGCGTCTTTGAGTTCGTTTGGCTCCGGGCCGAGCACCGCGGTAATGAGCGATTCATCGCGACTGCCGACGGCCTGGCACAGCTTTTCGAGATCGATCAGACAGGGGCTCAGAGTATAGCTCATTGCTGCCTCCAAATTGCCGACGGTGGCGGCAGGCCAACTGTCGGATTAGGCTGGCGCCGTGAACGGCCGGAACGAGTATGCCGCGCAAAGTTGGCGGACTGCAACCTGGGAGAAACTTTGATGAACGACAAGATCGTTTCGCCCACCGTGATGATTCGCCACGCGAAGCCGTCGTTGCGTGAGTCTCTGCATGAAGCCAAGGAGGCACTGTCGGCTCTCGATCTCGAGCGACCCCTGGCCCTGGAAATGTCCGGCGGCCCCGAGGGCGATGTGCTGACGCTCCGTGACGATGAGGACGTTCGGGCTTGTCCCTTCGTGTTCTGCGCGAAATTCAAGCAGGACACCTGGGTCCAATGCCTCGCCATGCCGCCGAGCCTGCTGTCAGTGGAACAGCTGGGGCGTGAGAAAGAACTGCAGGTGGCGGCAACCTGGGTTTCGACCGATGGCAACCGCACGTTCGCTCGACTCTACAAGCAGGGCAAGGCCGCCGCGCAACTCGAAGTTTCGGGAAACGGGAGCGAACCGCTTGAAGTGTGCACCTTCAAGTCCTCGATTCATCCCGAGAAGCCGCTCGCAGATTGCAAAACGGCGCAAGAGGCCGTTGTCGCTTTCTTCGCCGCTCTCAACATCGAATTGCGGAACCTCCAGCTCGTTCAGCTCAAAGATGGCGGCTACGAAGTGCACACGATCGATGGAACGCCGCTCGATCCGGAAGATCTGGAGGAAACGACGATTCTCTTTTACGAGTCGCTCGACGCCGAAGCGAATCCAGAGGACGCCGCGCTTGAGGATGACGAGCCGCCCACCGCCAAAGGGAATCCGGCGAGCGTTGCGCTGAAGATGGCGATCGACGCCAAGGATCTCGAAGGCGTACGCCGGGCGATCGCCGACGGGGCCAGTCTGGAATTCATTCCGGATAAAAGCGCCAGTCCGCTGCAATACTCGCAGCCAAAGATGGCATTGCCCAAATGGCGACCTATCGCGGAAGCGCTCCTCCAGGCCGGGGCGCCCATTGACGGCTACGCATGGGAGGATCCGCTCCTCTGCACTCTGATTGACGAGGTCACGTACGAACTCTGGTGCATCGAATTCGTCGAAGCGCTCCTGGAAATGGGAGCCGACATCAATGCGCCCCTCCGCCAACCCAGACTCTTGAGCGACGAAAGCGGGACGCCGCTGCACCTGGCCATCCGCTTCCGCCATCCGCTTCTGGCGCAGTTTCTCATCAGTAAGGGAGCAAGCCTGGACACGGTCGATAAGGAAGGAAAAACGCCGGTCGAGCGGGCCGAGGAGCTTGCGGCGGACGATCCCGATTACGATGCCGCAATGGCGGAACAGGAACCGCTCGAGGCCGAACGTCCGCAGCAGAGACTGACGATGATGCAATTCGTCAAGCAAGAGCTTTCCAAAACTGACAAACAACGGAAGGCAGAAATGAAGCAGCGGACATCGCGGGTTGTCAAAGTGGTCCGCCACGCGGCAGGAACGAAGCCTAAGAAGAAAGGCCGCAAGTGATTCCCTGCCTGCCACCGCCGGCTACGGCTGTCAAAGGTCTTCTGACACTGTCAGAGAACCGATGAAAACCGACGCCACAGGAGGATCTTTGCTGTGGGTCCAGCGCAAATTCTCGATCCGCAAAGCGCAGCAGTGGTAAAGCGGCTTCACGCCGCCAGCGAGCGTCAGCTCCGCTCGGGCGTCATGGCTTACGCCTTCGCGTCGTTATTGACTCGTCTGCGTGGCGCAGGCTCCGAATTCAGTGAAACGGACGCGGGCAGGCGGCTCTTGAGCGACAAAATGGTGGCTTTGGAGCCCGAAAAAGCGGCGCTCTGCTATCTGCTGTGCCGATCGCTGGGCGCCCGCCGCGTGGTGGAGGCCGGCACGTCGTTCGGCGTCTCGACGATCTATCTCGCGTCCGCCGTGCGAGACAACGCCCGAGCGACGGCGAGTGAAGGGACAGTGATCGGCACGGAGCACGAAGCCGCCAAGGCCGCGGCCGCTCGGCGGAATTTCGCCGATGCGGGCGTCAGCAAATTCATCGATCTGCGGGAAGGCGATTTGCGCGAAACGCTGAAGGACGTCGGCGGCCCGGTGGACCTCATGCTGGTGGATATCTGGATTCCTATGGCGCTGCCAGCGTTGAAATTAGTGGCGCCCCGCCTGCGACTGGGCGCCATCGTGTTGTGCGACAACACCGCGCGCTATCCGCGCCGCTACGCCGATTATCTGGCTTTCGTGCACGATCCCGCGAATGGATTTCGGTCGTTGACCCTGCCGATGAAGGGGGGGTTAGAGATGTCGGTCCGGGTGGCCTGAGAAATCGAAGGAACCTTCAACTTACCGACGAGCCAAATGCGTTGATAGACCAGTCAAAAAGGGGTGAGCTGAATCCGATCAGTCCGGCAGCAGCTCGACCGCGAGTAACGTTACGAGCTCATGACGAAATTAGAAAGCAGGGGCATGCGTTATAAGAAATGAAATAGCTAAGTTGATCAAGCAAAAACTCCCCAACGTCCAATAGCGAAGCGGAACATGTCAAACGCAACTCATGAGATTGCTACCGAGGTACAGAATAGGTTGCTCGGCAAGCAGTGTTGGTACGTCAGTTGTGGAGGAGCTGCTGGCACAACGTTTCAGTTAGCACTCGGTAAGAGGGTTGCGCGCCGCATACCTCTTACGAACCCTGCACACACTGAAGAGTACCGCTCTTTCGAAGGCGAAGCGAATCTGTTGGTGTGGTGCACTTGGCGCCTGGACAGTCCAGAGAAGCCGTTGACGAGTGCTGATGATGCCGTTGAAAACGTTGTGACGATACTTGAAGAGCTCGTTAATCGAACCATTCTGAAGGTATGGATCGACCTGCCAGGGTGGGATTTGCACCTGGAATTTGCGGGCGGCTTACGACTGAATCTGTTTTGTGATCATGTACGGACCAGTCCGAGTGGTGCTGGAAACTGGGATCTGTTTTTGATTGATAAACTGATTGCTATTGGCGCCGGATCGATGTGTGAGGTTGAGCGACGTTCCTCGTGAATTTCAGGTCCTATTCTGGCCAGGGGCCCTATTCGTCCAGCACATCGGTCAATCCTGCCGTTTGAAACCAATCACTCAGGCAGCAGCTCGATCGCCAGTAACGTCACGAGCTCGGCGATGAACAGCAGCAGGTGTTTGCCCTCCACTTCGTAGGCGACACAGACCTCGTCAGCGACCAGGAAACTTCCCCAGAGGCTCAGACTCACCGCGAAGGCCAGCCGCATCGGGCTGGTGCCACGCCGGCTCCGGCTCGGGAAAAGACAAGCGGCCCGCCAGAACAAGATGGCCGCGGTTGCGTCCCAGGCGATGACGCCCGAGAACAGAATGGCGTTGATCCACGTCGTAGCTCCATAGCGGGCCGTCGTTGCAACCAGGAAGCGATAGTTACCAGAGGCAAAAGCCCAATTCTCAGGCAGCAGGCCTAGCGCCTTGAGGCCATCGAGCGAGTTCGTGGTCAACACGACCGTCAGCCACGAGGCCCAGACGAACACCAACACGAATTTCAAAGCGCCCGACCCGGGGTGCGGCATATTTCCTTGCACGGAAGGCGCGTCCATCCGATGAGTCCTTCCTGACAAAATGGTGCAGGGAGGCTACGCCAGAAGTCGCAGAGCCAGCCCGACACGCCGCCGTTTGGAGCACACCCCCGTGGGAACGGAGGGGACGACTATTTGGGAGCGGCAGGCGCATGCGCGGCCGTATGGACGCGTGCCACCGCCTCTTCGTCAAGGTGCTTGGCGGCAGCGGCATCCCACGCGCCCGCAGCATTTCCAGCAGACGCGATTGCTGATTGCGTGCTCACTCGGACAGCGCCGGACGAGCTCTCGGACGCGTGTGTAACTTACGCTGCGCAGCCGAGAGTTTCAAGGATGGGGCATTGCGTAGACGTGCGCCACGTCGCTGGAATCCCAGACAATGTGAATAGCCGGATAATACCCCGGTACGACGCTTGACGTGTAGATCACCCACATCGGATCGCCGCCGTCGAGTCGCCTCCACCAGATCTCAAATTTCGCGACTTGCCATTGCAGCGGACTCAGGTCAACGACAGCGGAATCGCCCGGAGGGAGCGGATCGCCGGGCGGCATCCACCCCAAGAAGACCAGCCCGGCACCTCCCGGTTGGTGTCCCCATGCTTTGAGCAACACGTCCTTTGTCGTTATGCCCGCGCGATTGTTCATTGAAAAGGCTGTGGTGTACCCGAATAACTCTCGAAGCGCGAGGTCACGATCTTCAGTCGTGCTATAGCGCAGCGTCCCAATTTGATGAACTGCCATCAAAGACCCTCCCACGTTGTCTAAAAAGACATCACACTCTTCGCTTCAGAACACCATACCGCTTCCGGAAAATGCGACGCACCCAGGAGCAGCCGGGACGCCTACTGACACACCCTAAAAGTTCAATGTGACGGTCGCTGTCAGGGTCGTGTTGCTCGGCATCGACCATTGCGCCTTAATGGTCACAGTTGTCGAGAGGCCTGACTGATAAGGTCCAAACGGATAGGTTGTTCCTTGGACCGCATTTTGAATGTGAAAGACCTGGGCACCATTTTCGTCTGTCGCAGTGATGTCCCAGGTTCCACCAGAAGGCGCAGTAATCGTAAATGTCCCGGATATTACTTCATCAAGGGTCGGGTATGGTCCGAGAGTCGTAGAACCCATGCCGTTTACGATTGGAATCGACACTTGAACGGTTAGGCTGCTCTCAGGCTGTGTCGTCGCGTGTGAACTGGTGCAGGTCACCGGCACGTCCTTGACGAGAGTGCCTCCGAATTCGAATGAACCGCGTCCATCGAAATTGCTGCCGAGCAGGAAATAGGCCGCAAAGGACTGTTCGATGATGATCGGCCCGGCGGGAAGTGGTTGTTGATAGGTGCCCTGCAGGGTCACGACGTGACTGATTGTCCCGCCAAAGATCGACGTCAAGACTTTTCCCGTCACGTTCGAGATGACAATGTGGCCGAATGGTGGCGGCGATGCAGACACAATGCACGCATGCCCACTCAGGGCACCGGTGCTCGTATTGTAGTGCAGATCGAAGTAAAGAATCGGAGCGCCAGGCAATCCGACGTTACCTGCAGTGCCCTTGAGACGTTTGGTCGGCATTGGATTCGCCATTGTTATCTGTCCTTGTTCGTGGTTCTGGGCGCACTCACCGCGATTGAGTGGATTTGTAAGACGCGTTCGTAATCCGACGTTTCGGCCTCTCGCAGTCTGCTTGTGCGCACCCGAGCGCTCAAGGGCAAATGTGGATACGATTCGGGAACGACATGGGAGCAATGTGCTAATAGTGTGGGTAACTCATGAAGATTGGCAGCGGCGCGCTAGCGGGACGCGCCCGAAGTGCACGTACAATGCTGTCCCGGGTGGCCAGCCATCGACTCGATGGAGCCCACACGACAACAAAAAAGTTAGGAGCCACAGAGATGTTTAACGCGGCAGTATTCGTGAGACGATCCGGAGCGTTCGGGCTGGGACATGTCGGCTGGGCTTTTGCAATCGATGACACCACGTTCGATGACGGTAGCGTCGAGAACCCCCTGGGAACGCCAGTCACTCCCCCTTCGGAGGATGGCTTTTGGGAGTGTCGAGTGTGTGCGAGCGCGTTCGTCTCGCCATTTGTGCCGTTGGGCTACGACCATTACAAGACGCTCACAGCCCCCAAACCCACTCCGGCGGTCGCTCTGCAAACCGTCAACTGGATGAGCACTCAGCCGTATGTTGTGATCGGCCAGAATTGCGAGGACGACGTTTACGATGTGCTGCGCTCGTTTGGAGTTGCCAACCTGCCCCCACTCGCCTGGTTGAATCTGATACCAAATGACTGGTTTGACGCCCTGCCCGGGACTGCCATGCCAGTCTCCTGGGGCGCGCGGGCTTGGCGCTACGGACCCAAGGTACCGGCGAGGAAACACGTTGTCCCGCGAATTACGCCACGGCCGTCAATCGAGTATCCGGCGTTCCCGCCGCCTTGGCGGATTCCCGGAACGAAGGAGTTCGATGAGTTTCAGCGCGAAATCAATCAGCCTATGCCGCACGGAAAACGACGTAGGGCGACCTCCCCCAAGAGGCGGAGACAGCAAGCCCGACGATGAAATGCCCAAGGACCGCCACTTGTGCGCGTGCGGCTGTCTTACACAGCGGTCGGGCGTTGAACAGGTCCAGTCCGAATGGCTCTCCGAGGTCTGGGTAACGCTCGTTCGGCGGCTAGAGGAATTCGTGATGAAGAGTGCGGCGGCGTAATGATCGTGGCAGAGCCTCAATTCCCTGTGCGACGACTCTTGCGTCGTCCAACGGAAATCGCTTCCCAATACACCTGCTGCCCGTTGCCATTGCCGTGAAACTTGACTAAACGTGAGAGTCGATTCCGGTTAAGCGACTTGATCGTGGCCTGTAGACGCTCTTTGGAATCTTGCTCGGGCACGGGAGGAAGCGGGTCGTCAATACATTCCGGCCAGCCCGATTCCTGGAAGGCGGTTAACACCAACGCCTGGTTCTGCGCCGGAACGCGGTAGCGCTTGATGACTTGTCCCCGGTATCGCAGCTCCCGCCTCACGGAATCCCACTCTGGAGTCACGCGTGAGCGGGGGGAGAGCGGTTCCATGCTAGCGCCGATGGCTGTGGCCTGGCTCTCTATCGATGTCGGAGTGCTTTGCCTGACATAAAGGGCCTTTGCGAGGTTTAAAGTGCCGGCTGAAGAAAGAACGAAGCACGTCTTTTCGGGAAACGCTGTTGGCGTCAGGTTCCGGAAGGATCGCTCGGCATCACTGGGAATCGTTGTTTCCAGCGCGTGCTCAGCAAAGCCGCGCAAAATGAGCCAACGCAGGTCGGCAAGGGTTGCGCCGCTGGCGCATAACTCAGTAATCCCGATCGCGAATTGCCAGCGGTCGGTCTGGCTGTCTTGCGCGTAGTTATAGGCCGCGACCAGCGCTTCCAGTGCCGGCCAGAATCGTTCGGCAACGATCGCCGGGGGCTGATCCATCAAATCCGCTCGTGGGGCCACCGATTACCCGGCGCGGGGTGTGACGATCGACGCGCATCTTCAGGTATGGCTGGGCGGTGTTGCTTTTGAGAACGGCGGTCGATCGGGGAGCTTGGATCGATGCACGGAGCACTGCGTAGCGCACTACGGCGTACGAGCGGAGATGGTGCACACACTCTTGCCAGCCTGGCGTTTCGCGTGCAAATGAAAAACGGCGCCCTAAACTAGAATTTCACGGAGATGACCTGAACAGGCCTCTGGCAACCTGAGGGTTTCCACCGACGAAGCAAGGTGGCCGCGCCTATTTCGGGCCTCCCGGCGCATGTGCGGCCGTGTGGACGCGTTGGCCCTCGCGGAACTTTTGCAGCTGCTCCTCGAAAAAACTCACCAACCGGGCGTCGCCTGGGCCGTTGTTGGCGCGGATCAGGGCCTCGCTTTCGAGCCGGACGGCGTCAGAAAAATTCCCCAGCTGGAAGTTGGCCTCGGCGGCCGTGTCGAGGTACGCGGGTTGACGGTCGAGCTTCAAGCCTCTGTTGATCAACTCAAATGCGCGCTGAGGATTGGTCGTGCCCCCTTCGTCCGGATTCACGTAGCTCCAAGCAAGGTTGTTGAGCGTTTCCGCGTCGTCTTTCAAAGAGGCGTCTTTCGAATAGGCAAGGGCGAACTCCAAAGCGAGGCGAGCCTTGCCGTAATGCTTGGCGGCCGCCTCGGTGTTGCCCAGCTCGCGAACAGTGCGAATCCAGGCGCCCGGGCTTGCAAAACCGCCGCGTGATTTTCGGTGATCGGGCCCGTGAACCTCGTCCGGCTCCGTGACCTTGGCGGCCGCGTCTCGGAAAAAGTACCCGCCGAAGAACATCGCCAGAACGGCCAGCGCGCAGAATTCCAGGGGAATCGTCGGCAGCCCCCCTCGGCGGCCGGCGCGCGGAGAAGCGGCGACGAATGCATGCGGGAGGTCGGCGGGCTCGAGAGGTTCGTCGCCGTGGTCGCCGATGGCGGTGTCATTACGGTTTTGACCCGCCGACAGCACAGGGACCGTCGGCGCCTCAATAGGCTGCGATCCATTTCGATTCTGGGTCTGCGCGACAACTGGTGGTTGGATGCGAGTCCGGACGCGATCGCAAATCTGCGTTCGCTCTTCCACGCTCATGGCGGCAAGCCGGCTCGCCGCACGGTCCAAGCATCCGGCCGCCTCAGCGACTTCCGGAGCATCCACGGCAACGGCTGAGTACCGCGTGCGATTGAACGCGGCGGAGACTTGCTCGGACTCGGATGCCTCGAGCACGCCTTCGGCCGTCAAGGCGCTCAAGTATTCCGCGAAGAGCACGCTTGCGGGCCGATTCAGCCCCAGCGTCTCCAGCGCGGCAAGCCCTCGATCCAAGCCATTTTGGGCAACCGGCGTCGAAGACATCACGAAGCCTCGGTTGAATTGGATTGGCGCGCAGGCCATCTGCAGTCTGGCTCTAACGCCAGGTTCGAAGCAAGCGTTCCACGAAATGCCTGGCGTGTCAGTGATTTCTCGCACAACTCGGCAATTTTGAGCGGTCTTTTTTTTGAGCGATGTTTTGCAGCCTGGTTGACCCGGACCGGAAGTTCGCGGCTGCCGACGTGCACCTGGCAGACCCGGCACGAGTCTTGATTTCGGTCTGCGCTGCGAGCATTCTGATCTTATGGCCGTGAACACAGCCAAAGTCGAAGGCCGGCGCAAGCTGAAGTTTGCGTCCTACGAGGAATTACTCGCCGACGTCGATCGGCTCACCGCTGCTCCGGTCAAATCGCTGGGGAACTGGTCGCCGGGGCAGATCTTTCGGCACCTCGCTCGAGCTTACAATAGTTCGATCGATGGATTCACGATGACTTTCCCCCTGCCCATGCGCGTGCTCGGGAGGCTCTTCCGGAAAAAGCTGCTCACGATGCAGATGCCTGCCGGAATCAAATTGCCGGCTTCGGGTGCGAAGGCGTTGTTTCCCCCCGAGACTTCAACGGAAGAGGGAGCGGCCGAGCTGCGCGACGCGATCTCCCGACTGCAACGCGAGCCGGCGCGAGTCCCGCATCCGGCGCTGGGCACCTTGACCCGGGAGGAGTGGGACAAAGTCCACCTCTCTCACGCCAACTTGCATCTGAGTTTCTTGATCCCAAATGATGGGTGAACGCCCCGCCGACGTGGATTTGGTCAAACAAATTCGCCGTCTCGAACGGGCCGCTCGACCGCTGGAGCCGGGAACCACGGTTCGTAAGCGGCTTCGCAAGTCGGTCGTCGCGTCCTCCGAACGCTTCTTGCGGAACATCGAAAGCCTCAAGGCGTACATTGAGACCGACGACAAAGGAGTCGGTCTGCTCCGAGCGCCCATCGCCGAGGAGGGCATTCCCCTCGAAGAGGCGATCGCGCTCTTTGAGCACGATGTGGTGCGACCGGGGGGGCAGCCGGCTTCGAGCGGATACCTCGCCTATATTCCCGGCGGCGGTATTTATCCGGCGGCATTGGGCGATTTCCTGGCGGCCGTCACCGACAAGTACGCGGGGGTCTTCTTCGCCGGTCCGGGCGCCGTGCGAATGGAGAACATGCTGCTGCGGTGGGTCTCGGACTTGATCGGATTTCCCACAGGCTCGGCGGGAAACATCGCCTCGGGAGGCAGCATCGCGAATCTCACGGCTCTGGTCACGGCGCGCGAGGCGCACGGGCTGCGATCCGCCGACTTTCCGAAGGCCGTGGTCTACGTAACGAACCAGGCTCATCATTCCATCGACCGAGCACTTCGGATTGCCGGACTGGGCGAAGCTCCGGTTCGTCGCATCGCCATCGACGATCGCTTCCGCATGCGTCCCGACCAACTCGAGCAAGCAATCGCTGCCGATCGCAAGCAAGGCCTTCGGCCCTGGCTCGTCGTCGCCGCGGCCGGCACCACGGATACCGGCGCCGTCGATCCACTCGCGCCGATTGCGGCAATCTGCGAGCGCGAGGGGTGCTGGTTTCACGTCGACGCGGCGTATGGAGGCTTTTTCCTGCTCACCGAACACGGCCGAACGGTGCTCAAAGGGATCGAACGGGCCGACTCCGTCGTCCTCGACCCACACAAGGGGCTGTTCCTCCCCTGGGGAGCGGGGATCGTTGTGGTGCGGCACGGGAAGACGCTCGCCGCGGCCCATCACTATTCGGGGCATTACATGCAGGACGCCCTCAAGTCGCCCGGCGAGATTTCCCCGGCTGACCTTTCGCCCGAACTCACGAAGCATTTTCGAGCGTTGCGGATGTGGCTGCCCCTCGTGCTCCTGGGCGTGAAGCCGTTTCGCGCCGCCCTCGACGAAAAGCTGCTGTTGGCCCGCTATTTTCGGCAGGAAATTAAGCGGCACGGCTTTGAAGTCGGCCCGCCCCCCGAGCTCTCAATCGTGACGTTTCGCTCGGCCCGCGCCGGCAGGAGCCTCCAGGAGCAGAACCGCGACAACGAAGCGATCGTCGACGGAGTCCGGCGGGACGGCAGGGTGTTCTTGTCGTCGACCACACTCGATGGTCGGTTCACGTTGCGGATGGCCGTCTTGGGCTTTCGGACGCACCGGCGCACCATCGACCTGGCAATCAAGATTCTGTGTGAACAGCGGGCCGGGCTGTAACGACGCGTCGTCGCAGCCCGTTCGCGGCCGCGCGTCGCGAAATCTCACCAAAAGAGGGAACGATGACCACTCAAAGAGTTTTTTCGGCCGCTCCCTGGGAAAAGAAAGTCGGCTACCGCCGTGCGATGTTTCTGCTGGTCTGCTTGGTCGTCATTCGTTCTAACGTGTCAGGCCAGACCAAAGATGCCGCGAAGTCCGCACCGCAAAATACTCCAGCGACCGGGCAGCCTGCAAAACAAAAGCAAGACGCTTTGGGACTGCCAATTTCAATCCGCGGCACGGTCGTGGATGAAAACGGCGCGCCGGTGTCCAATGCTCAGATCGAAGAGATTGGACGTTCGTGGCATCACGAACATTTGAGCGCTCGCTCCGACGCGGCGGGAAATTTCACTCTGACTTCGCGAATTCCGAATTTTAGTCGGGAGCTCATCGTCCGCGACGATGCCGGCGGACGGCTGGGCTCGATCAGGTGCGTTTTTGTCGAAGGAGCAGAGCCGCTGCGGATCGTGCTGCGAAAGCCCCGAGAAATCGTCG